>DAOVFC010000038.1 GCA_030668645.1 Candidatus Bathyarchaeota archaeon | reverse complement strand
TGGAAGGAACGGTTTTCACGGGACTCGGCGAAGGCGCCTATTATGTGACTAGGGACCCGTATAGAAAACAGTTTATAGAAAAATTGGGCTTTGACCCGTATCCAGGCACGCTTAATTTGAGGCTTACAACGGATTACGATGTTAAAACTCGTTCGGAGCTTGAAGCTTATCCAGCGGTTGAAATTCAAGGTTTCAAAAACGAAAACCGCACCTACGGAAACGTGAAATGTTATCCAGCGACAATAGAGAATAAGGCGAAGGGTGCGTTAATCTCAGCGTTAAGAGGTCACTATGACGCTTCAGTAGTCGAGATCATCGCCCCGGTCTTCTTGAGGAACAAGCTGAAGATAAAAGACGGGCACAAAGTGAAGGTTGAGATCTTGACGCTTCCATAAAGGTTTAACCAATGTAGTGCGAGTAGCTGTAAACTATCTTGTCTCGCCTTTTCCTTGCAAGAATATAACCAATTAGCAATCCAACAGCTAAACCACCTAAATGCGCCAAATTGTTCACGTTCGGTCCAGTGCTCATCATTAGCAGAAAGAAGGAATAGATTAGAGCACCGATTATTGATTGTCCAACCGCTCGCCTAACGTAGATGGTGCAGGCGCCAAATAATCCGAAAATCGCGCCTGAAGCGCCGGCAGAAACCATGTTGGGACCGAAAAGCAAGGTTAGAAGGTTTCCAGCTAAGCCCGGAATAAAGTAAACGGCGAGGTACTCCTCTATTTTGAATAATTCTTCGGCTCTTAATCCAAAAATGAGCAGGAAAATCATGTTGCCCAGAAGATGTACAATGTTTACGTGAACGAACATCGACGTGAAGAGCTGCCAATACCCGCCATTCAACACAAACGAATTATATTGACCGTATTGACGAACGACGCCGTAATCCATTTCCACAAAATTCCCGCTCAGTATTGAAGTATAAAGATAAGCAGCCATGCTTACAGCGATAATGATGTAAGTTGGCATGTAATCCTTTGTGCTTCTAGGCATACCTTTCATCTTCTGAAGTGTTCAATGATTTTCCGTTTAATCTCTGAAGAACTGCTTAACTCGTCTTCGCCAAACTTGCTGATCTTCACAATTTTTATGTTTAACTCCTTTTCTCGGACGTAACCTCTAATCATCCTTTCCACGCCTTCTTGGTCGTGTCCAACCGCTATCACATCAGGCTTAATCATTTCGATAACCTTCCCAATGTCAAAATCTTTATAGCCTAGAACAGCCTCGTCAACAACCTTTAAAGCTTCAACAAGCGCTCTCCGCTGGTTTTCAGACATAACAGGTTTGAATCCTTTTCTTTTTTCCACGGTGCTGTCTCTGGCTACGATAACTATAAGCTCAACGTTTTTCCCGCCGGCTTTCTTTGCTTCTTCCAAATACCTTATATGCCCAAGATGCAGCAAGTCGAATGTGCCTGAGGCTAAGACGATTCTTCTCTTTTCCTCTTTTCCTTTTTGGCAGGCCATTTGAACTTCACCGCTCCCAACAGTTTAAGCGCATCGAGCAAACCTTCGCAGTATGCAACGGAAGCGAGGCTTACTTCAAATCTCTTTCTATCCCTATAATACTTAGCGTCCTTCAAATATGCCCTAGCAGCTTCCATCACTTTTCTAATATCCTTAGCGTCAAGACTTGGAGGATTGGCGACAACCTTAACCTCAGCCAAAACACGCTCCGCAGAAGCTATGTATCTTGAAGCAAGCGCTTCCAAGCTCATCGAGCGGTTTCCCTCACCTTTTCCGGAGCACCAGCCAAGACGACAAGAGCTTCCGCTTCCATAAAATGGAGCTTTCCGGGGAAGATGATGCTGTGAGGTGGGCCGCCGAAATCATATTTTAAAAGTTCCTTCAAAAATTCTGCCTTAACTCTTGGCTTTTTGCTGCCCGCCTTCGCTATACCCACTGTGAGCGTTTCTGAAGTGATTATGTGTTGCTTTCTTTCCTCCTCAACTTCCAGAAGCACTTTCAATCCTTCTCTTATTGTCATGTAACGTTTCTCCTCCGCTTTAATGTCTAAAAGACACAAGGTGTGAAGCCCAACACTTTTGTTCTGCGCAACCACATCATACGGAGTTTCCGAGATGCCTCCATACTCTTCATTGAAGGGTATTGTCACACTTTTTCCAAACTTGTAGTTGTGCAAACCCGACAAGCCTATGACGGCGGATATGATTGAGGCGCCGTGAACGACGCGGGTTTTTACTCCAAGCGTCTCAGCCTCTATTCGTAAAGCAACATGCGTGGTGGCTATAAGCGGGTCTCCGGGAACAAGCAGAACTGTCTTTCCACGTTTAGCGCTTTCTAAGAGGGTTTTTCCGCTCTCATCTTCTAAGTCTTTTCTTGAAAGAACGAAGATTTTTCTTTTAATAGTTTTTTCAATGTTGACTAGGGATAGATTCGGCATCGGGCTTGTGAAAAGCTCAGCGTACACCGTGTCAGCTGTTTTGATTTCTTCTATTCCATTGACGGATATGTCTTTCTCGTTGTGTAACCCTAAACCGATGAAGACAAGCTCTTTCAATTTATTACCTCGCACATCTGTAGCCTAAGATAGCCATACGAACAGGTTTAAAATATTAGTTGTGACTGAATGACTTGTTGCTACACCTTCCGCTAAAGTGTCTTTGCTTGAAAAATTTTACTCAATCCAACAAGAGATTACACTGTCAAGTTTGATAATCCATCAGTCACTCAGCAAAAATAAAAACGCTTTTCAAGCATAAATAAATATTAGAGTTGAATTTCACCTAGATTGATAGAGGGCCCGTAGCTCAGTAAGGTAGAGCGGCGGACTAACCGCTGCACGGGGTTAGGTTGAGGCTCTTAACCCGTAGGTCAGGGGTTCAATTCCCCTCGGGCCCGCCAACACCAGCAGTGCCCAAATCTAAAGGCGAAAAACACGTGTATAATTGGTCGCAGGTTTTGAAAGAAAGTCCTGTTGATTGGCTTCTTGAAAAAATGAACCCTTCTGTCCGCTACTTCACGCTGCGCGACATTCTTGGCAAGGGTGAAGATGATTCTCAGGTGGTAGCTGCAAAACGGGCTATTCCCGAGTCGCAGGTAGTGAAAAGAATATTGCGGAAACAAAATCCAGAGGGATATTGGGAAGAACCAGCAAATCCTTACCATCACAAATACAAGTCTTCTTACTGGCAGATAATGACGCTTGGTCAACTAGACGTGGATAGAACTAATGAGAGAGTCAAAAGGGCTTGCGAATACATTTTTCAGTTTCAGTTGGAGGATGGTGGTTTTTCAAGTTATACCGAAGAAAGAGCGGCGAGAGATTATAAGCGGTTGCTGGAAAAGGGGAAAACGCTACGTTCTAGAAGAGAGTGGATACCGTCGCTTGTTTTTGAACACCAATATTCTTGCCTTACCGGTAACATGGTAGCTGCCTTGATTCGTCTTGGATATGAAGATGACTTGCGAGTGAACAAAGCTGTGGAATGGCTTATCAAGATTCAAAACGTGGACGGTGGTTGGCTTTGCCCCTACTGGAAAGCCCACATTAAGGATAAACACGGCTGCTTTCATGGAACAATCTGCACTTTGGAAGCGTTTTCGGAAATAAAAACGGAACATCTAACGAAGAAAATGAATGACGCCATTGAAAAGGGGGCGGAGTTTTTGCTTGTACATCGCTTGTTCAAGGCGGATCATCACGATTATAAGGTGATTAATCAATCGTGGTTGAAGTTTGGTTTTCCATGGTTCTGGAGATACAACGTATTAAGAGGATTGGACGTCTTGACCAAGCTTGGTTATGTAACTGATGAACGATTAAGCGACGCTGTTCAGGTTCTGCTGCAGAAGCGACGAGAAGATGGGACGTGGGTTCTGGAAAGTGCGCCTATTGGTAGAATGCAAGCTAACATAGAGGCGAAGGGTAAACCCAGCAAGTGGATCACTCTCATTGCTTTAAGGATATTAAAGCGTCTAAGTCTAGCGAAATCAAAACTGCCAATCAGGATGAAGAAGTACAAGAAGTGATAAATCATATTTGTCCTAAAACAATGAAGTAAAGGATATAAGTAACTGTTTACTCCGTCAATATAATCGGTGTACAAAAGTGGACATTTGGAAACTTCGTTTGTCTATGGTTGGAACCTTAGCTGCAATCATTGGTTTGTCCACGCTGTTCTTCACGGTGATCCTCAGCCTGGTCAGCTCCTTCAGCCTGATAACTCTGGGCGTTTTGGTTGTCGCCTTCAACATTCTTCAGTGGCTAATAGCGCCGTACATAATCGACGCCGTTTACCGCGTAAAGGAGATTCCGGAACATGAAAATCAAAAGCTTCACGAAATAGTTGAAAATCTCAGCCGAAAGAGCGGTATAAAAAAGCCTAGGCTCATGCTCGCACGGATTCCGATTCCAAACGCGTTTGTATACGGTTCGCCGATAGCTGGAAATCGCGTAGCGGTCACGAGTGGACTGTTGAAGACACTGGAGTACGAGGAGGTTGAAGCAGTCATTGGGCATGAGTTCGGTCATTTGAAACACAAAGACGTGCAGATAATGATGTTTGTTTCCATACTGCCTTCGCTACTCTATTTCATCGGGTACTCGCTTATACTTTCGTCCATGTTTAGTAGACGAAGAGAAGGAGGCGGCGGAGCAGTATTGCTGGGCATAGGCTTCATGATTTTCTCATGGATTCTGAACATGTTCATACTTTATCTAAGCCGGTTACGTGAGTATTACGCTGATAGACACAGCGCATCGATAGTTGAAGACGGCCCGCGAAAACTTTCAGAGGGTCTAGCAAAGATAGTTCACGCAACCAGAAACATGAGAAGAACAAGGAAAGAAAAAAAGAATCTAAACGCCTTCAAAGCCTTATTCATCGCTGATCCTGACCGTGCAGACGTTGATTCCGCGGCGATATCAAGGATAAAAGCGCCGAGCGACCAGATGCTGGTTCAAGAGGTTCTCTCGCGGAAACTGACGACGATGGATAAAATCATTGAAATCTTTTCGACGCATCCAAACATGGTCAAGAGGCTGAGGGCTCTACAGGAATTGAGCTAAGAAACGGCTCACTTTATCATTCTCTATCCTTAAGCTAAAATGCTAAAGATAATAAGCAACAATTAATTCTAAGTACAGAACCGTGATGCTCATGCAATCCGAGAGAGTTTTCTCCGAAATCGAAAACCAAAAAAATGAGATGACGCAAGCCTTGATGGAGCTTATTCGTGTCCCAGCGATAGCGCCTCAAAACGACGGGGAGGGAGAATTAAAGAAAAGTGAAAAACTGATGCAGATACTGGAGAGGATAGGCTTCGACGAGATTGAACGCTGCGACGCTGAAGATGAAAGAGCTCCTTCCAAGGTGAGACCGAACATCATAGCCTATTATCGTGGGGAAAATACGGCGGAAAGACTGTGGATAATAACGCATATGGATGTGGTTCCACCGGGAGAGGAGTCTCAGTGGACGGTCACAAAACCTTTCGAGCCAATGGTGAAGGAAGGGCGAATCTACGGACGTGGAAGCGAAGACAACGGGCAATCCCTGATCTCATCCGTTTTCGCAGTTAAAGCCCTAAAGAATTTAGGCATAAAACCGAGAAGAACGGTGGCTTTAGCCTTTGTCGCCGATGAAGAACAGGGGAGCACCTACGGCATTCAACATCTCATAAAGCAGGGGCTCTTCAGAAAGGATGATTTGATAGTGGTGCCTGACGGTGGAAACGAGAAAGGAAACTTCATAGAAGTGGCTGAAAAAAGCGTGTTGTGGTTTAGAATACGAACAATCGGAAAGCAGGTTCATGCAAGTAGACCGGGAAAAGGATTGAACGCCAACCGCATCGGAATGGAATACGCCTCAGCCTTAGATAAACTGTTACACGAAAAATACCCGCTAAAAGACGAGTACTTCGATCCGCCCGAAAGCACCTTCGAACCAACAAAGAAGGAGAGGAACGTTGACGCA
>DAOVFC010000040.1 GCA_030668645.1 Candidatus Bathyarchaeota archaeon | reverse complement strand
ACCCCCCAACTTGAAATCTGAACGAACAACCCTGTGACACGGAACAATCAACGGAAAGGGATTCAGAGCCATAACACGGCCAACAGCCCTAGGGCTTCCCCCAGCAGCCTTCGCGACCAAGCCATAGGAAGTCACGTATCCAACAGGAACCAAAAACACGGTCTCAATCACTTTTTTAGCATAGCTTGACACGTATTCGGTGGCTAAAGAAAAACCGAAAGAAACCTCTTTTCCATCATAAATATTCTTCAATAAGTTTACGATGTTCTCAGCGAGAATAGTAGCTCTTTCGGAATGTTGAAAAGGTACGTTGTATGGAATGCTTCTCAACAGGTTTTGCAAACAGTTCTGTTCGCTGAAGGCGAATGTTGTGGCAAAAACTTTTTCCTCGCTGCACGCCGTCCCAAACCACACGTGATTGATGGCTTTAGCGCAAAGGTTTATCATTTTATGTCACCTTCTAAAGTCGCTGTAAGACATTAACAGTATTTATGTATGGTTAGAAGTAATTAGACTGTGCATTGACATGTCTCCGTAACTGTATTTTTGCACGTTTCTACTTTTAGAAATTAGGTGTTTTGGTACACAGGCAACGTGTATTGTCTTTTGGCAAGACCGCCAACCGGTGAGAGAGATAACGCAGAACTCTTATATCCAAAACGTTAGAGAATTCATTCAGGGAAGGGAGTTAACGTATGAAAGAATCGTTCTCATCGGATTCTCTTAAAGTGCTTCCAGTTTTGATCTGCCGGAAGGAAGAAGTGAAGAAAGAATTTTTGGAAAAGAGAATTGAGCAGCTTAAAGATAACCTTACGTTTGAGCCGCAGCTTTTGAAAGCGGTTATTATTAATGAAGAAGGAGACGTTTCGTTCTTAGAAAAGCCTGTGGAAAAGGTTGATGTCGTCCTCCTCTACAAACCCCACCTCGGTCTAGGCAACTGTGTAGTCAAAATCTCTGAGTACGGTCTCCCCATGATTCTTTTCAACGAAGAGGGTAAAGTCAACAATCCTTTAGATGCTCTGGAGTATGTCTATCCCGGAAAAAAGGTCTGGGTTGCCGTTAATTATTCAGATATAGATTTTTACCTGAGGCTTCTTTCCGTCAAGAAAGAGATAGAGCATACGAAAATACTGGTTTTGAACGCGGATTACCTTCACTGGGAGAAGTTTCTTTGTCGAGTTCTTGGAGGTCTAGAGGCTATCAAAGAGAGATTCGGAATCGATTTAGAATACATGGAAAGCGAAGAAGTGATAGGACGATGGAAAAGCATGGATGAAGAACGCGCAAGGTTGATAGCAAAAAAGTGGATGAAAGAGGCGGAAAGGGTGGTGGAACCTAGCGAAAAGGACCTCTTGGCAGTGGCGAGGTTGTACCTCGTGATGAAAGACTTGTTGAAAGAGAGGGGTGCGCAGGCGATAACCATGGCTTACAGCGACGATCCGTTGCCTGTTCCCTGTTTCGCATACACCAATCTGAGGGATGAGGGAACACCCGCAGCCTGTGAAGCAGACATCATCTCCCTTCTCTCGATGATAATTCTACACTACGTTGCCAACAAACCCTGCTTCATGGGCAACACGTTCGTTGACCTTAACGACGAAGCAATAATCCTTAGTCACTGCGTGTGTCCGCGAAAGATGAAAGGATACAACGCAGGTGCAGCACCTTACGTGTTAAGAAGCTATCACAAGGAGAAATTCGCCGGTAGCCTGACCGCCTTTGTGAAGATGGACACCGACCAAGAAGTTACTATCTGCCGTCTGGGAGGCGACTTAAAGACTATGCTCATCACGAAGGGAAAGATCATGAGTTGCGAGGACCTAGAGGACTACTGCAGAGTAACAGTGAAAATAAAAATTGACGATCCGAAGGGGTTCATCCACAAAACATCAGGGAACCATCACGTGATGGTTTACGGCGATTTCAGAGAGCAGTTGAGGGAACTGAACAGAATCTTCGGCCTCACAACAGTCGAGATATGACTAACATGTAGCAAATCTATGGCAACGCTTAACGCAAAAATATACGATTAAGTTTAATAGTTTGTCCGTGTATATCAACGAAAGAAAAGGTGGCAGAGATGGAAAGTCAAGCTCAAAGGTACCCTTGGATTCCAGGCGCAACAACCGTTGGTGTGGTGTGTCGAGACGGCGTCATCTTGGCTTCTGAGAAGCGTGTCTCGTATGGATACTTGGTCGTTAGCAAAGGCGGCAAGAAAGTTTTCAAGATTACAGACCACATAGGCGCGGCGTGCGCCGGACTTGTTTCAGACATGCAGGCTCTCCTGAGAGAGATGGAAGCCTACGCGAAACTGTTCAACTTAGATGTGGGTAGACCAATTTCAGTGAAGTCGGCAGCCAAGCTCATGTCAAACATGCTTTTCAACCGCAGACTGGCACCACTAATCACACAGACAATCGTCAGCGGAATAGACGACGAAGGAGCGTCGCTTTACGTTTTAGATATCATAGGTTCGGTGATACCCGATAAGTACGCGGTTGTCGGCTCTGGAACAGAAATCGCTATAGGCGTGCTTGAGGAAGGATACAAAGAGGACATGCCCATAGACGAAGCCAAGAAGTTGGTGATCAGAGCAATAAAATCCGCCATAAGCAGAGACATCATGAGCGGTAACGGAATAGATTTTCTGTTAATAACTAAAGACGGAACGCGCGAGGAATCCATGAAATTTCAAAACTGAAAGGATACATTCTTATAAAATCTAAGGCATATACAAAGCTTAAACCTTAAGCTTCTAAATATGGATGTTTGGTCACACGCTGGGGAGAATGCTGGTGCCATTTCAGCTAAGCCTAGAAGAAGGGAAGTTTCTCGTTGAGCTTGCACGAGAAGCCGTTGAAGAACATCTCAAAAACAGAAAGAGCATAATGGTCCCAGAAGATGCTTCCGAAAAACTTTTGCAACGTTGTGGAGTGTTTGTTACCATCAATAGCCTGAAACGCGGAGAAAAACGATTGAGAGGATGCATAGGTTATCCATACCCTGCGACACCGCTGGCTCAAGCTGTGATTGAATCAGCTGTAAGCTCGGCAACTCAAGACCCACGCTTCCACCCACTTTCAGCAGGTGAACTCGACGATGTGATTTTGGAAGTAAGCGTGCTCACTCCTCCGCAGATAATAAAAGCCGAAAAGCCAAGCGAGTACCCTGCCAAAATCAAGGTTGGCGAAGACGGATTAATAATTGAAAGAGGTATGTTTAAAGGACTGCTTCTGCCGCAGGTGCCTGTTGAATGGAAATGGGATGAAGAAGAATTCCTGTGTCAGTGCTGCATCAAAGCGGGCTTACCTCCAGACTGTTGGCTGATGGAGAGCGCTAAAATTTACAAGTTCCAAGCCATAATTTTTGAGGAGGAAAAGCCCAGAGGCGAAATAAAGCGTAAGGCACTCGGCGGGAAATAACCCATGCGCGTTTATTTCTCTCCATGCGGAATCGGTCTCGGACATGTCGGACGATGCGTTCCAATAGCGAGGAAACTTCTAGAAAAAAACGCCGAAGTGATGTTCTCTACCTACCGAGAGGGTGTAAGCTACGTTGAACGGGAAAAACTTCCGCTTGTAAAAGCGCCTCCAATAGGGTTTAAAGTTAAACCCAACGGGGCAATTGACTTCAGGCAGACGGCGGTTAATCCCGGACCCTTTTTTGCATCCTTCACCCTTTTGAAGCAGATTGACGCTGAGGTAAAGGCGATTGAAAGTTTCAAGCCGGATGTTGTGGTTTCGGATTCACGTGCCTCACCGCTGTTGGCTGCGAAGATATTGGGAATACCCAGAATATGCATCTTGAACCAATTCCAAGTAATAATCCCGAGGAAAAAACGATTTTTGCACCTAGCAAAATTTGCTGACTCCGTAACGCTTACGATAATCGGGAAGATATGGACAAGCGGAAAAGAAGTTTTAATACCGGATTTCCCAAAACCATACACCATATCCGCTGGCAACCTGAACATCCCAAAATCCTACGAAGAACACGTAAAACTGATAGGACCAATCCTGTCAACACGCCCAAACGAACTGCCAAGCAAAGAAGAACTGCGCGAAAAATTGGGCTTACCCATAAATAAACCAGTTCTTTTCGCGCCAATCAGCGGGCCACTCAGAGAAAGAGCTTTTCTAACCGGAATCTTAAGGAGAATCCTGCTGGAGTTTCCAGATGATTACGAAATTGTCATGTCGCTTGGCTACCCAAACGCCGACCATGAACCTATACGTCACAGCAACTTAACGATTTACAAGTGGCTTCCGAACCGTTTTGAATACCTGAAAGCTTGCGACTTGGTGATGGCCCGTGCTGGACACGGAACTTTAACGCAGTGCCTGTGCTATGGCAAGCCCATGATAATCGTGCCGACGCCCAGCCACACCGAGCAGATTAACAACGCAAAACAGGTTGAAGCGTTCGGCGTAGCAAAGGTGATTGAACAAGAAGAGTTAAGCAGAGAAAAGCTTCTAAGTAGTGTTCGGCAGACTCTGAAAGGCGAAACCCCTGAAAGGCTAAGACAGATCCAACAAGAAGTTCTAAGGCATGACGGTTTAGAAAACGCTGCCAAAACAATAATTGAAACAGCAGAAAACAACAGTTAACAAGCAAATGAATTTAAGCCTTAACACTTAAAGGTAAAAACATGTTCCTGCCACATAAAATCTTGGAAGAAAAACTTCTGCGAATACTCGCCGAGGACACCGGACAAGGAGACGTAACCACAGCGCTGATTGTGCCAGCGGACACGACTGTGGAAGCCGAAGTTATGGCAAAGGAAGCTGGAGTTATTGCTGGGATGGAAGAAGCAGAAATTCTGTTGGAAAGTCTCGGCCTCAAAGTTGAAGGGTTTGTTGCAGACGGTGAAAGAGTTAAACCACAGAGTGTTTTACTGAGAATCCTTGGAGACGCACGGACGGTGCTCTCCGTTGAAAGAACCCTCCTTAACGTCGTCTCACGCATGAGCGGCATCGCAACCACCACCAGAGAGTTAACTGAGAAAATTCGGGACGCTGGGTTTGAAGCACGAGTAGCGTGCACGCGAAAGGTTGCACCCGGGCTTCTATACTTTGACAAAAAGGCTGTGCTCATAGGCGGGGGGGACACACATCGACTTCACTTAGATGATATGGTCTTGATAAAGGACAACCACATAGCAGTGGCTGGAAGCATAGATAAAGCCGTGAAAAGCGTTAAGAAAGGGGCATCCTTTACTAAAAAGGTTGAAATTGAAGTCTCTAAGCCGGATGACGTTCTAGATGCCGCAGAGGCGAGGGCAGACATCATCATGCTGGATAATTTCTCCCCGAAACAAATAGTAAAGG
>DAOVFC010000062.1 GCA_030668645.1 Candidatus Bathyarchaeota archaeon | reverse complement strand
CTACGTAGAAGCACAGGTGGACAACGAAAAATGGGTGATAAGCGAAAAGGCAGCTGAAAATCTGAAAGAACAGGGCAGAGAAGTGGATGTAAAGCGCAAACTGAAAGGCAGGGAACTCGTAGGAAAAACGTTTGAAAATCCGGTGAACAAGAACAGGCTGCCGATATTGCCGGGTTGGTTCGTCGATCCGACGCAAGCCACGGGTGTGGTTTACAGCGTTCCGGCACACGCACCCTACGACTGGCTGGGTTTAAAGGATCTGCAGGAAAAACCAGAGGTTCTACGCGAATTTGGGGTAGACCCCGAAACTGTGAAAGGCATAAAGCCGATTTCCATGATCAAAGTTGAGGAATTTGGTGAATACCCAGCCGTCGAAGTTGTGGAAAGATTAGGTGTAAAGGATCAGCACGACCCGAAAGCCGAAGAGGCGACGAAGCTGCTTTACAAGAAGGAGTTTCACGGCGGAGTCTTAAAAGAAAACTGCATGGAATACTCTGGGAGAACGGTTCGAGAGGTCAAAGAAACTCTGATAGAAGACTTCAGAAAACGCGGAATAGCGGCCTCCATGTATGGTTTGCCGCAGAGAGTTATCTGCCGATGCCTCACACCGTGCATAGTGAAAATTCTCCAAGACCAGTGGTTCCTTACGTATTCAGACCCAGCGTGGAAAGAAAAAGTGAAGAAAGCGCTGAGCGGAATGAAGATTTACCCAAAAACTGCAACTCAATGGTTCCTAGCAGTGATCGACTGGCTGAAAGAGTGGGCGTGCGCTAGAAGAACCGGACTCGGCACACCGATGTCATGGAGTCCAGGATGGATCGTGGAAACCTTAAGCGACTCCACAATCTACATGGCGTTCTATACCATAAACAAACACATAAGACAACACGCCATAAAACCGGAAACGCTGACCAAAGAGGTGTTTGACTGCGTTTTCTATGGAAAAGGAAACGTAAAAGATGTAGCTGCAGGTTCCGGGATAAACGCCGAAGTATTAGATGAGATGCGGGAAGAGTTCCTCTACTGGTATCCGGTTGACCTAAGAGTTTCAGCGAAAGAACTGTTACCGAACCACCTGACGTTCTTCCTGTTCCAGCACGTGGCACTCTTTCCACCGGAACAATGGCCAAAAGCAATCGGGGTGAACGGTATGCTGATGATAGAGGGTCGACAGATGCACAAATCGAAGGGGAACTTCGTGACGATGAAGGGTGCAATTGATGAATACGGAGCGGACGCTACTAGGTGCGCGTTACTGTTAGGCGCAGAGGGAATGGACGACCCGAATTGGAGAAGCGAAAACGTTCGAGACGCACGAAACAAACTTGAAGCATTTTACAACCTCACAAAGAACATAATCAAAACCGCGAAGAACGAAGAAACAGGACGCTTAGAAAAATGGTTGATGAGCACTCTGCAACGTCGCGTGTCTGAAGTGACTGAAAACATTGAACAGATGAAAACAAGAACAGCCGTAGAAATAGCATTCTTCGAAACATGGAACGACTTCCGCTGGTACATGCGAAGGAAAGGAAACACAAGAGCAAAAATCCTCAGGGAAGCCTTAAAAATCTGGTTAAGACTACTGGCACCCTTCGCACCACACATGTGTGAGGAGATATGGAGCCAGCTGGGTGAAAAAGGCTTTGTGACTCTGGCTTTATGGCCTAAGCCGAGTGAAAAACGGATAGACACGACGGTGGAAGAAGGCGAGAACTTCATCAAAAGCTTGATGGAGGACACCCAAAACATCGTACGCGCAACCAGAACCACGCCGGCAAAGGTATACTACTACACCTCAGCCCCTTGGAAATGGAAGCTCTACCTAAAGACACTGGAGAAGGCAGTCTCAGGAGAGTTGGAGCCGGCAACATTAATCAGAGAACTGTTGAAGGAACCTGAGCTACGAGAAAAAGCGAGAGAGGTGGCGAAGATCGCTCCTAAAATGGCTGATGAGATAGCGAGAATGCCGAGAGATAAGAAGGTTAGGCAGCTGAAAATCAGGGTCTTGGATGAGAAGAAAATCATTGAGAACGCAAAAACCTTCCTAAACGAAGAGTTTAAGGCAGATATCCGTGTGTTCGAAGAACACGAGCAGAAACGCTACGATCCGAAGCAAAGAGCAAAACTTGCGAAACCCTACCGCCCAGCCATTTTCATAGAATAAATTATATCACCGTAAAACCCTTTTTTATTCGAGGAAAGGGGCCCGTGGCGCAGCTTGGATAAGTAAACCAAAAAGCGCGTCGGCCTTCTAAGCCGAAGATCCGGGGTTCAAATCCCCGCGGGCCCGCTTGAGTTTTCTAGGCATAAGCAATGTTCGCTTTGCATGCATGCATGAAAACTTAGAATGAAATGTTCTATTCCCACCCCTAATTTATTTGATTTGGCTGTAGCTTTTCCGTATTTCTTACCACTTCTTAATGCGGTCAATAGCCAATTCTGGAAACTTTCGTTCTCCAAGTTCTTTATTTGCAGTTCGACAATAGTCCTTGAAGTCTTTCACGAAATCGTTAAATTTTTCTCTAAAAGCTTCATACTCTGATTCAATTCCTTTTGCTATGGGCTTATTAGTTTGAATCATCATCTCGTGTGCAAATTCTTCAATTATTTTTAGTTGTCCTTTGTAGATGTATAAGCAAAGCTCGAATTGTTTCACGATTAGATACAGGTCACGAAAAGTCTTGTTAGATTCTTTCAGCATCTCTTCTATTTCAAAGAATTTGTTTCTAATCTCCGATTCAATGTTACTTCTTAGAGCGTTCATAGCCAACGAGCTTTGAATTTTGTTTTCATAATGCGTTCTCAAGCTATCTTTAACACGCATCAAAGGGGAATTGAATCTTTTGGCAGTATATACAAGGTCTTCAAATCTTGAAAAATGCCTTTGTGCAATCGTATTTCGCTTTTTCCCTAATCTGTATCTTTTAATCCTTTTGGAAATTGGCTTAGTAAAAATAACACAAGGAATAGAGAATACTAGTCCCATTAAGAAAATCAATGAAAAATGAAACCACCATGCTGGAACATTTTCGCTTGCGCTTCGTAGGCTTGTGCTTGCAACCAAAATTGACGCAATATAGCCAACAACTTTTACCCATTCCACCACATCAAAACCTTTCTTTTCTTCTTTTTCGCTCTTCGCCAAGATGCAACACCACCCTATTATAATTCATTTATAAGCTCATATCTTAAAGCATTATTTAAGAGAGGGAAGAATTTGCCAGTTTGGATAGTGCATGCATGCAAGAATAGAAGTCAGTTTTAGTTTTTGTTTTGGTTGTTTCTATTTGGTCAAAAGATGTGCATGCATGCATACCTCATGTATCTTTTCTCGAAGATATGCTACCTCTGCTTCTTCAGACAAACTAAACCTCATTTACACAATTCTAGAAGTTTCTGTCTTAAATCTTTAGTACAAACTTGAAACAATAAGAAAAATGAAACTATTTTCGAGATATTATAAGGCTTGGGCACTTCGTTCCAGCTAAGGTTGCCCTAAGACATGATTTGTTAGCTCTCTTCTTCCCACAATACAACATTCGGTTGCTTACAGGAAGCTTACACCTATACAATCGCCTCATCTTAGTTTTTCCAGACTTCTTTCTCGTTGGCTCCCTAGTTGTTTCTAAGAAGAATTTCCTTTTGAAGGATTCAATTGACATAGTTCCCATAGCTAAGTT
>DAOVFC010000020.1 GCA_030668645.1 Candidatus Bathyarchaeota archaeon | reverse complement strand
AC
This sequence comes from Candidatus Bathyarchaeota archaeon, assembly GCA_030668645.1. Lineage (GTDB taxonomy): Archaea > Thermoproteota > Bathyarchaeia > Bathyarchaeales > Bathycorpusculaceae > DAOVFC01. Next base: position 7,490 of record DAOVFC010000020.1, on the reverse strand, counting down.
GCATCGTACGTATACTACGCTAAAACAAAGGAACTAACACTCATAACGGAAGACGGTGAACTGCTGAAAAGGATTACACCACACATCAAGGCTTTAAAACTAAACGAGATTACCAACCAAGTGAGTTAAAATTTTTTACTCCTCACTGAGGTGGGGCAGCTCAACTTTGAGCTAGCCGGCTGTTTAAGGCTCTTGTTTTGCAAATTTGGTAACTTTTGAATGTTTGTGGCTCGTTTTTTCAGGTGGTAATTATTTTTAAGAGGGTTTTTAATCTTTCGACATCGTTCTTTTGAACCCTGAATAGGTGACCGTAGGGACAGAGGGGATCGATCACCGCCTTTTTTAGGTTTTCATCGTAAACTACTGGGTATAGCCTGCATCCTTCAGGTCGATGGGGATATATTCCACAGCCTTCTTCTTCGAGAAAAACACATCGTCCAGAGCTATTTTTTAAACGCCATCCCCCGTCTATTTTCACTGCGAAGCATTCAAGTTTAAAGCCGAGCTTCAAGATCCTCTCTAAATCGAAATTGGAAAGAGGCATCCTTGTCTCTAAGCAACACTTTACACATTTATGTCTTACACAGAGGAAGCCTTTTGCCAACGAATGTCTCACCTCTTCAAGTCTATTTTCACCATACTCCTCTCTCTGAGGGCCACTTCATCTCTGTGTACACGCATTGAATATCATTTCGTAGTTGATTTAAAAACATCGCATAAAATTTTTATTTTGAATGCTGTTCAATGGGTATTGTGAGAGTTGCGACCGTGAAGGTTAGTGAGAACTTTTCAGGAGCTCTGGTGGGCTTTGATGCTTGTTGAATACTTCAAGGTTGCGAGAGTTGGGAGTTGGCTTGGGTGGGTTTTTAGTTTCGCTTTTGGGCGCATCTTCCTAAGTTTACCCCTTTTGAGCTTTTCCTTGTTGTCTTGTTTGCTTTCTCACTTGCAACGGCCAGTATCTTAATTTTGAATCAGTACTTCGACCGAAAAGAAGATCAAGAGAACGCGTTTAAGGCAAACATGACTGTTGCTTCTGGAAGGTTAGGATCGTCGTCCAAGACGCTTTCCTTATGATGCCTTAATCTAATCTTGACCCAGAAATAGTCTTTCTTATGCAAAGCGTAATCGAGCTCGGTTTCCATTGCAGTAAAATGTGCATCATAGATTACAGTCTTAGGTGAGTCTACGATCACTCGCTTGTTAATGGTTCTTCCCATTTTCTTCAGTTCATTTATCTCAACAAGCTCATGATCCATAAGATAATCATTGCCCAAGATATCATCTAGAGTCGTTGTGTCTTTGCTGAATATCTCTCCAGTCATGTAGTCATAGAATTCCTGTGCTGACACTTCTCCGACGCGCGCGTGCCGATAAATTGAAGTGCCTTCCCAGTTGCTTCGATCTTGCCTTCAACCTCTGATAACATAACTCCACCAAGATACGTGAATCACTCTCCTTATATAAATCACATTTGTCGAGTTCTCTGGGCTGCGTGACGAAAAAGAATTCTATGTCAAGGGGGCAAACTTCGTCATTGAAAGGACTTTGGATAATCGCTCAGGACACCTATTGTCTTATGCAAATGCTCGGTGTACAAAGCATCCATCAAATGTAAGAAGATATGCTTCTTTCAAAACTGAAAAAAGAGGTTGCGCGAGAGATATATCCATTTGTCCAAGGTTCAAACTCGGTCCTCGACATCACTATTACAAAAGAGCTCCATCAATATCCTATCAGTATATGTTCCATCAAGAAATTTTATATCTCTGGCGAGTCTGCCACATTCCCTATACCCACATTTCTTGTAGACGTGGAAAGCTCTCTTGTTTGTGGCGTAGACGGAAAGCTGAAGAATCTCGAAACCACGTTCCCTTGCAACTTCTGTAAAGGTGTTTGTTAGTGTTGTTCCCAATCCCAGGTTGCGATAGCCGTCTCGAATGAAGACTCCGAATTCTGCAACGTGCGATCGTTTGTCGGTGCGGGGATGGATGCTTGCACCACCAACGATTTTCCCGTCGACGCTTGCAACCAAGTAAAGCATTCCTTCCTTTGAGCTGCGCTTATACCATCTTCTCTCCTCTTCCATATCCGTTATGACATTGTTCATAAAGAGGTATTTTCCCTCGCGGATAACACTGTTAAGCACTTCCACAAGCTCGGGCAAATCGCTTTCCTTGAGCCAGTCAAGCATCGTAGTACGTCCGTCCTTCAGCTTAACCTTTTTGTAAACCATTCTCCAACAACCTTCCAAAAATTTTCGAAAGAAAGTAGATAAACTTATGTGTATGAAGAAATGGGGAGTTTGCGGGAGATATCTCCAGCCGTTTCTAGTTATGGCTGCAAAGTAAACTACTCTACAACGTATCTATACGCGAAGTGTTCGCCCGCCGTGGGGCTCTCCCTAACTATCCTCAGTATGTCTCCTGGTTTCGCACCTATGGCCTTCACCGCAGGGTCAGAAGCCTTGATCCGCGGCAGTTGATACGGCTTAACCTTGTATTGGATGAGTAATTTTTTTGTTTCTTCTGGTGTTAATATCTCATGTTTTGGAACGAGATTGTGCTTGAAGATGTCGAATGCTGGGAAAATTCTCGGCAGAAGCTCTATCTTCTTTTTCCCAGCACTCAGCTTCGCCGCGTGTGTATGTTTACCGCGCGTAATTATTATCCCCATCTCCACGCCTGCTTCTTCCATGGTTTTCTGCATGTGGTTAACAGATTGGACACCCACAGTGCCCTCATCTGGAACACACCAGATAAGTGCCCTCTGTTTCTCCCTAGGAACCCTAATAAGATAGCTCACTGCACCGTTGTGCTTCTCCTTCTTAACAAGCCTATATCCTCTAAGCTTGATCAGAACTCGAGCCTTACGCTCCTCCAAGCTTTCCTCTTCACTCAAGGCTTTAACCCCTATTTCAAGAACGGTTTGAACCTAAAATGGAACCGTTAACCCTTAAACTTTACGCTTCCAAGCCGAGTTACACGCGAAGCGTCACATTAGCAACGTATTTTTTCATGATTTCAGCAAATCTAGCGATGACATCCGGCGGGTAAGGCTTGACGCTGTTGAAGGTTTTATCCAGCGTGTCGCCTGGGACAAATTGCTGGAAGGCGAAGCGTTTTCCGCCTTTGACAAGTTCTCCCATTTTTGGTATGTCTTCGGTGTCCACGAAGCCTGGGACAACCGTGGCTCTGAACTCGTAGTCAACGTTTCCTTTCTTCAGGATTTCAATTGTGCGTAAAAAATCAGCGGTGTCTCTTGCTCCTAGAAGCGCGTACTTTTCTATGGAGGTTTTAACGTCTAACGCGACGTAATCCACATGGGGTAAGCATTCTTCTAGGATTTGTGGGAAAAAACCGTCTGTGTCGAGTTTAACCGAGAAGTCTCTTTCTTTTAAGTTCTTGATAAAGTTTGGAAGGTCTTTGTGCACTGTTGGTTCTCCGCCTGTGATGACGACGGCGTCTACGTATTTTCTGCGGGATTCGAGGATTTTGAAGACTGTTTCTTCGTTTAAGAACGGTGGTTTCGGTTCTAGCACAAGTCTCCAGTTGTGGCAGAACGGGCAGCGCAGGTTGCAGCCCGGAGTGAAAAGCACGGTGGCTATTCTGTCCGGAAAGTCTATCAGGCTTGTTTTCTGGATGCCGCTGAACTTCATTAGGTTTTCACTTGTGCTGGTACGGTTGCAAAGGTAACGGATTTGTCGAACGTTCTGCGCATGCTGAACTCTGCCTGTTTTCCGTCGTTCCACTGGTCCACTGGTCTGAGGTAGCCTACAACCCTTGAGTACACTTCGCACTTCGCTCCGCAGATCGGGCATCGCCTATGTTCTCCGCTCAGGTAGCCGTGGGTTGGGCATATGCTGAAGGTTGGGGTAAGCGTGAAGTACGGCAGATGAGCGTTCCAAGCCACTTTTTTCACGATTTCCGCTGCAGCCCTCCACGAGTAGAGCTTCTCGCCTAAGTATATGTGAAAAACCGTTCCGCCGGTATACAGTGTCTGAAGCCTGTCCTGATGCTCCAACGCTTCGAAGAGGTCTCCTCCGTAGTCCACCGGAAGCTGAGAAGAGTTCGTGTAGAACGGTTCAGCGCCCTTTGCGACACGTCTCTCATTAGCCACTATGATGTCTGGATATTTTCTCTTGTCTATACGAGCGAGCCTATAGGACGTCCCCTCCGCCGGCGTCGCCTCAAGATTGTAGATGCTTCCAGTCTCTTCCTGAAAGTCAGCCAGTTTGCTCCGCATGACTCTGAGCACTCTCATCGCGAACTCCAATCCTTCAGAAGTAGCTATGCTGCATCCGAAGAGATTCAGCACAGCCTCGTTCATACCTATCAAGCCTATTGTTGAGAAGTGGTTCTTCCAGTACTTCCCAAACGATTCCTTTATGACGCGCAGGTAATGCCTCGAATACGGGTACAGTCCACCCTCTGTAAACTGTTCAAGCCCTTTCCTTTTAATTTCTAGGCTGTCCTTAGCGACTTCCATGAGCTCCCCTAAACGTTCAAAGAACCCATCCTCATCCTTCGCCAAGTAACCAATCCTCGGAAGGTTTATTGTTGCCACGCCTATGCTGCCCGTTAGGGGGTTCGCCCCGAAGAACCCTCCTCCTCGCTTCCGCAGTTCCCTGTTGTCGATCCTCAATCGACAGCACATGCTTCTGACATCTTCGGGTTTCATGTCACTGTTCACGAAGTTTGAGAAGTACGGTACGCCGTATTTCGCTGTCGCCTCAAACACTTTTTGAACGACTGGAGATTCCCAGCTGAAATCCTTTGTCACGTTGTACGTCGGTATGGGAAACGTGAAAACCCTGCCCTTCGCGTCGCCTTCGATCATCATCTCCGCGAAGGCGGTGTTGAAAATGTCCATCTCCTCCTGCATGTCGCCATATGTTTCATCCATCACCCTTCCAGCGAACAAAACAGGCTCGTCCTTCATGAATTCTGGGATCACCAAGTCTAGGGTCACATTTGTGAAAGGCGTTTGAAAGCCTACTCGTGTCGGCACGTTTATGTTGAAGAGGAATTCCTGAAGCGCCTGCTTCACCTCCTTCAGGCTTAATCTATCGTAGTGTATGAAAGGAGCTAGGTAGCTGTCGAAGTTGCTGAAGGCTTGTGCACCTGCTGCTTCGCCTTGAAGCGTGTAGAAGAAGTTAACCACCTGCCCGAGGGCTGTTCTGAAATGCCTCGCGGGTATGCTCTCTACTTTTCCAGACACTCCGCCGAATCCTGAGAGCAGCAGTTCTCTCAAGTCCCACCCTACGCAGTATGGCCCAAGTACCCCGAGGTCGTGTATGTGGAGGTCTCCGGAGTGGTGTGCGTCTGCGATTCTCGGTGGGTAGATCCTTGTGATCCAGTATTTCGCTATGACCGTGGATGATAGATAGTTGTTTAAGCCCTGCAGTGAGTAGCTCATGTTTGAGTTTTCTCTGACGCGCCAGTCCTCGACTTCTAGGTACTGGTCCACCAGGTCTGAGGAGCCTAAGAGAGCTGCTAGCTCTCTCATGTCTTGGTGCTGTTTTCTGTAGAGAATGTAAGCCTTGGCGGTTCTGGCGTGTCCGTTCTCTATCAGTGTTTTCTCAACTAGGTCTTGGATTTCCTCAACCGTTGGGACGCCTTCTTCTCCGAAGCGTTTCTCAAGTTGGGCGACCACCTCGTCGCTCAGCTTTTTGGCTAGTTCTCGGTCTCTGCCTCCAATAGCTTTGGCGGCTTTCCAGATGGCGTTTGTTATCCGTTCGCTGTCGAACGGGTCTAATCTTCCATCCCGTTTTCTAACATACTTCATTTTTTCACCTCTTTGAGTATGCGTCTAAAATCTTCAGGTTCTTCGAAACGCCTGTAAACCGAGGCGAACCTTACGTAGGCTATACGGTCAAGTTTCTTCAGATATGTCATTACAAGATCTCCAATTTCCTGTGAAGGAATCTCCTCTTTACCCTTCATCATCAAATCTTGTCTCACACGTTCAGCTAAATTGTGAATCTGCTCCATCGTTACGGGTCTTTTCTCGCAGGCTTTCTGGAGACCCTTAACAATCTTGTTCGAGTCAAAACGCTCAATCCTTCCATCCTTCTTCCTTACCATCAGCTCCACTGTTTCGATATACTCATACGTTGTGAAACGTCTGCCGCAGTTTAGGCATTCTTTACGACGTCTAATGGTGTTGTTTTGGGAATCCCTTGTCTCAAGGGTTCTGACGCCCTCCGACCTGCAATATGGACACTTCATCCTACCATTTTCCCTGACAATTCTTGAGATAGTTGCTTTATATACATCTAGTGCTTGTAAAGCAAAACGAACACTATGCATAGCGTTTTATTATATAAAACCTTTCTACATCGATATGAAAACAATCAGTTTAGCCGGACGAGAGGCGATGTACAACATAAACATAATCGTAGAAAACAAAGATGGCAGAATAAGCGTTTTTGGAGGAAAGAGTTCCGATTCTAAGCAATAGGAACTGTGTTTAAAATTTCTTGTTAGAGGATTGGAGTTACGTTCTTATAGAGAGGCACGTTCCTTGGCAGTTCCGGATAAAACGAAAACTGTACAAGAGACCAGTATTACGAGGGTAAGCGAAGGAAAGACACCACGATATTGGAGATTTGTTGCGAGTATAAATCCACTAATTATAGGTCCAAGTGTTTGTCCAACATCCATTATCGTGCTGAGAAAACCCATGGATGTGCCAACCAATTCCCTAGGCACAACCTCGCTAACTAAAGCTGGTGTGGAGGCTGTTACAGTTGCAAAGCCAAATCCATAAACCACAACAAGCAAAAGGAGAACCCAAAAATCAGTAACAAGAGGGATCGCAAGCAACGGAAGACTAGAAACTACACAACCCACAACTATTGGCATCCGTCTTCCAATCTTGTCTGAAACTCTACCCATGTAGGGTTTGGCGAAAATTGCCACACCTATTATGCTTGTAATAATAATGCCAGTCAAGGAGTAGTCCAAGTGAACAACTTCCGGTAGATATCCCGCTAGATAGAATTCAGTCGCACCGTAAGCATAATACTGGCAAGCTTGGACGAAACTCACTGTTAAAACTCCACGGCTTCTAGCGACTGTTTTCCATCCACCAAACAGTCTTTTGATGTTTCTTTTGGCATTTCCTCTCTGAGTAATTGTGGGCCGTTTTTTCTCCGCAAGGAATGGCAAAGCCATAATTAGCGCTGTCACACCTGCCACAGCCACAGCCGAATAAAGCACATGAAAATTGCGGGCGGTGACTAGCAATAGGTATCCGCCTAAGGTGGGTGCAATGATTCTCCCAACATACGTTGCTGAAGAGAAAAGCGAGATGTGTTCTCCCCGCTTGGTCGGAAACAATTCGGCTACTGACGCTTCGGCGACCGGGACAAAAATTCCCGTTGCAAATCCATGGTAAAACCGGACGAGGATGAGTTGCCACCACACGGTTATCAGAAGATAAAGGAAAGGAGCTGAGGCAAAGACAAATCCTGCTGTTAACAAGAATTT
>DAOVFC010000011.1 GCA_030668645.1 Candidatus Bathyarchaeota archaeon | reverse complement strand
AGGAAGAGGTGAGAGAAGAGGCTGCCCTAGGCTGGGTTATAATTGTGCCAATAATAGACTTTCTTCGAGAAAGCGGGTTTGGCGTTGAAAGCCCAGCCTTTCTGAAAGGCAAATCTGGTGCAAATCACATGTTTGACATGGAAGCTTTTAAGGGAGGCGTAAAAAAGAGCATGACGGTAATTGACTTGGCTACATCTACAGGGAACACAGTGTCTGAGCAGCCGATAATCGCCATGTTCGCAAAAATATACGATGTTTCTCCAGACAATGCCTATTTGATTGCAATCCCCAAGCTAGGTGAAAATGGCAAGAAAATGGCGGGGCTGTATAACATCCAGATAATAGAAGCGAAAGATCAGGAAGAAGCGATAAGAGCGTTAGAAGATAAGTTGCTTGAGAAGAGAGTAACAAATGAAAGCGAATAGGAGCATTTGTTCAGTTTAACTGCTCGTAAACACCGCTGTGTTTCCTCTCTCGGTAACAACTTTGACTGTATATGGTTCGTTTGGCAAGGTTATGTCGCTGCGAATGTATGATGTTGTATCTGCAGAATTAATGAATACGTTTATGTCGTATCTTTGATGGAGTGTTGAATTGGTTATCCATAAAGAAACTAGATGAGAAGTTAAAGTCTCTTCATTCTTAAAAGTGAACTTTGTCCCATCGATTACTACCCTAACAGCTAAAAAGTCAATGTCAATAGTCGTTTGGTTGACATCTGCTTGGTTATCTTGCAATTTTACGTACATGGTGCCGCTGTCATTTACGTAGCTACGCCATTTATCTGTTAGATTCACGGCGTATGTGTCCCAGCCCGTTGTTGGTGTGTGCCCCGAGGTGTTGTTGAAGCCAGAGTCGCTGTAAGCCAGGGCTGTCCAGTTATAAGCCTTCAAGTACCAGTTTTCACCTATGTCACTACCATTGTACTTTAACTGTATATCAACAGTCTGAATGTAAGTTAGAGGATAAGTAGACAGGTCAAGGGCAAAGACCCCAACAATATCTAACTCGTTTCGTTCTACTCCCAGACTTTCTTCGCTTCCAAAATCAAGCAGGTGATCTCTTTCTGTTTCGTAGCTGGCTTTGACCCACGCATCAGAAACCTGCACATCATCTACAAACCTAACCTCATCAATAATCGCATTAGCCTCAAAAGCCCCGTGGTTTTTGTAGTTTCCTATTGTTACTTTGTCCACTACTATGCTTCGAGCACCTGAATAGCTGTTGTAGGAAGCTCCATCAACCCACATATTAAAGCCAGTTCCTGCATTCCACCGAACCACCACATGATGCCATTCATTGAGAGTAACTACCCCCGTCCCTCCTCCCCTCCAAGCACCCCACCAAGTCTGAAGATAGGGGTTAGTACTACCTTGGTAGTTAGCAGGAATAAACCCACTTGTGTAACCTACGTCAGCCATGTAGTCATAACTTGCCTCGTTGCCCCTCATCCAAAAAGCAAGAGTTCCCACGTCATCATCTGCCGCCCCAGTACCGCCAAGAGCATCAGCAGTAGTATAGTCTGCCTCATCTCCGTTATCATAAAACTCTCCTGCGTACGCTATCTTGCCAGCTACAAAAGTTGCTCCTGGAGTATTTGATGGCGTGTTCCCATCAACTGAATCATTAAAATTATTATTAAAATGAAAAACTGCCGAGTATTTGGGAGACCAAACATTTTGTGCAGGTGTAGATTGAGGGTCTCCAACATAAGCTGTGTTATCTGCATGGCCTGCATCGTAGTATAGATAGAGGTCTGTATCAGTAGTATTGCTCATGCTTGGAACTTTCACCCACAACCAAGCCTCTTCATTATTTGCGTCCCATTTTTCAATTTCGACATAACACTGGGTAGTTCCATTGCTTGTTGTAACTGCAATTCTCTTTCGGTCACTACCTATCTCGTCAAAAATGAACGAAACATCCTCATCGTTTTCGCCCGAACTACTATTACTCAAATAAATTAGAACGGGAAAATTTGTTAATGTACGATCTACATCAATTCTGTTAATCGTGACTTTGACCCGCTTGTTCCAACCAGCTAGCCAACCTTCAGCAGAAGCTTCTGTAAATGTTTCATATTGACCGTTGATGGATTGTGTATCTGTGTATGAGCCACTTACATGGCTGCCTTTGTTCACAGTGTATTCGCTTTGAGCTACGAACCATGAAGAATTTGTAACTCCAGTAACATCAGTTATGGTGATGTCTTCGTTCATTTTCTCCCAGTCTAACTGGTTCATTTTGTAGCTCCAGAGTATGACGTTTGCTGATATAATCACAAGTATGACTAGACTGAGCATAACAACTATTACGTTGCTCACGCCACGCTTTTCATGTTTAAAGCGTTTAAGGTGCCTTGTAATAGTCCGCAACATGATACCCTCTGGTTGTAACTACATCCACATAGTATACGTTTCCTGAAACCCAGCTGCATGAAACGTTGAGCCAGCCGTGCTCGTCCACTTCCAAAATGAACCGGGTTGGGGTGAAAGAGTAGTTGGTGTGGTTAACGTATGCTGCTGTAACCTGAACGGATGTTTTTCCAACGTTACGGATATAAATCGAAACGCTGCCCGAGGGATTAAACCATAAATCCTCCACTGTTAAACGTTCTCCCATAGTTTCGCGAAGATTAGTCGTGATAATATAAGTCGCAGTTGTGGCAATTGACATCGCAGTCACAGCAACAGCTGTCAACAAAAGATTGCTTAACACCGGAGTTATAGCCCGTTTATCCCAAAGAATCCTCTTAAGCTTCTTCGCCATTTTTCCACCTCACAGAAACAGCCTTAAGGCTGTGTATCCGCAAAGCATCAGGATCAAGCTGTGTTTCAGCCCTGCATTTATTGTTCCTTCACTCATTTTTCCGGCGACGAGTCCTCCGAAAAACGCTTGGATGATTGTCATGTGAAAGAATAGTTGCTGCATTTCTCCCGGGGTCATCACCGCCTCTCCAAGTAGTGGTGAGCCGCCTACCTCGATGAAGAATGATTTGAAAAGCAGGATTATTGTGAGTATGAACACGAAAAGCGCCACGTAGATTATCGCAACGTATGGTCTTGTCTGGTTTCGTCTCTCCTTATCAAGCAGAATCGTTGTCTGTATAAACTTGCCAGTGGAGTCAAAAACTTTCTCCACGTGTCCACCAGAATGGCTTGCCTCGGTTATTAACGGCACGGTTCTCTGCATAAGCAACGTATCTACACGTCTGCTTAAGGCTTGAAGGGCTTCCTCAAAGGATAAGCCCCAGGAAATCTGAGCGTTCATCTGCTTCAATTCCGTTGTAAGCGGACCGTAATCTCTTTTTGAGGCTTCTTCCAAGGCTTGTGGTAGTGTCATACCCGTTTCTTGCGCTTGGACTATGCTTCTGAAAAGGTCTGGTAGGTGTTCGTCTACAGCTTTTCTCCATTTATAATCAATGTAGTTTAGGAACGTTGGGGGAGACACAGCCATTATGACAGCGAAAAACACGAAATCGTCAAATATCGGTTTGTTCCGGAACATGAGGTACGCAAAAACGATTATGGCTGAGGCTACGGAAACGGAGACTGTCCAAGCAATTTTTTTTGTACGGTTCTTTATTTTCGGCATTTTTATTACCATTTCGGCGAGACTGCATCCAGTATTATGAGAAAGATTATGGAACCGACTGGAATTCCAATGTAGGTGAGTATCTGAAGCAGTAAATTTGGGCTCAAGCCCCCTAATTCGCCTCCGCCGAGCATAGCCATAACAGCAAGCATAATCACGAGCAGCAGCGGTCCAGTGACAAGTATAGCCACATAGGACTCAGATAAAATCGCTAGGGTGTCCGAAAACTTTGTGAGGCTGATACGCTTCAGCTTCATGTGTTGCTGAGACTTTTCCCTCAGGTAGGCAGCCAGATTTCCCCCGGAGTGAATGGTTGAAATGAAGCCTTCTAACGTTTCACGGAGCCTTTCAGAAGGCGTTCGCTTCGAAGTTTGCTCCAATGCGGAAATTATGTCTGCGCCGAAAAGTGTCACATTTCTGACAACGTCCATGGCTTCAGCTGATATTGCTAACGGAACGGTAACATTTGAAATGGAATAGAAGATTCTCTCCGGAGAAACTCCTGCGCTTGCAAGAATCGCCATATAACCTGTCGTGAACGGTAATTCATCCTCCAGCTGTCTTCTGAGCTTGTCTGCACGGTAAAGTGGGTAAACATAGAACCCTATGGTTGTGAACGCCCATGCAAATAAGCCTCCGCCGACACCGAACAAAATTGCGGACGATAGAGACATGTGTAATGCAAAAAACAAGATGCAAGGAACAATGACCGACGCTGTGAATGATAACAAGATGCTTGTAAGAACTGTTAAGCTTACATACGCTTTGAAACTGATTTTTAATTGAGAACTTTGCAGATTTGAGTCTAGGTCTCTGAAAAGAGGCAGCGCACGAACGGTCTTTTCGCCTACAAGGCTGTAGGCTAACGAGTGGGGTTTTTGAAATGCAAGCCTAAAGTTCTCTTTTAAGTCGTGGACTTTGATGCTTTTCGGTTTTGGAGAGAATGGGGTGAACTTTTCCTTGAGCTTGTGATGCCACGCTCTAAGTTTTTTGATGGCTTTGTTGTCTGTCACTTTAGTCCCACCCTGGCTTTTTGGTAGACACGTTTTGGGTTAGCGTAGTATTCGCGAATAACGTTTGCAACGTTTGTGTAGCGACGTATTCCCTTGTGTACCATCCATTCCAGAATGGTTTTTCTACGGTGCAGTTCTCTTCTGATTTCTTCTTCGTCGATGTTGAGTTTCCGCACGTTTCTCTCTAGTATTTGACTGTAGCCTGAGAAGCTGAATCTGTCTACTTTAGGATTCCAGCGGAATATCTCGTTCGTTTTTAGCTGCTTTGTTTTCGGATCAAGTTCAACAACTTCTGATGTCGTGAACGCCCTTCTGGCTGGTTTTCCTTCAACTTCTGTTCGCACCATAACCATTATCACGTCAATCATTGAGAGCAAGGGCTTCGGAATGTTCATCGGTTCGGATTCTAAACGGTTTAAAACCGCTTCAGCGGATTCCGCGTGAATTGTGCTCATTCCCAGATGACCGGTTGCCATGGCTTGAAACAGCGTGTAGGCTTCTTCTCCACGAACCTCACCCACGATGATGTAGTCTGGTCTCTGTCTAACAGCCGCCTTCAAGAGGTCAAATAGCGTTATGCTGCCTGCTTTTTTGCCTTCACCGCCGAAACCTAATCTGACAACGGATGGTATCCAGTTTTCGTGTGGAAGATTCAGCTCCTGCGTGTCTTCCACGCTCACTATCTTCATTTCCGGCTTAATGAACATCGAGAGGCAATTCAGCATCGTAGTTTTTCCACAGGCTATGCCGCCAGCCACTATCACCGAGGCTCTTTTTTCTATGATGTACCATAAGTACGCCGCCATCTCTGAGGAAACCGTGTTGAAGGCGATTAGGTCTGATATCGTCAGCGGGTCCACCTTGAAACGGCGGATCGTGAACGTCGAACCTCTCCTTGTAACCTCATTTCCATAAGTCAGTTGTATACGGCTTCCGTCTGGAAGCGACGCATCCAGTATTGGTGATGCGATGGAGATGTTTTTCTCCGATAAATACGCTAGACGAATTATGAAGGAGTCTAACTCTGCCTCGTTTTCGAAGATGATGTTCGTTGGCAGCGATTCGTACACTCTATGCCATACATAGATTGGTATGTCAACTCCGTCCGCTGAGATGTCTTCGATCAGGCGGTCTCTCATCAAAGGATCTATTTTGCCGTAGCCTATGAAGTCTCTTATTATGTAATAGGTGAGTTTGTCTATGGCCTCTGATGGAATCTTTATGTGGTATGTGCTGATTATCTCCTTCGTCTTGTTTATCAGGTAGTCTTCCGCTTTCTCTTTGGTCTCTATCTCCTTCAGATTTACGTCAATCTCTTCCATCAGTAATTTTTTTATTTCCTTTAGTTGTTTTTCCTCCTCTCCGTGCAGTGTTGGTTCCACAACTTCGTATCTGATTTTTTGTGTTTCTGGGTCCTTGACTATCGCCGCGTACACGTACGGCTCTCGTATCGGGTAGACCTCTCTGAAGGTTGCGGGTTTTCCGCCTCCTTCTTCTATGAGTATGCCCGTCTCTGCTTTTTCTATGATTTTAGGCTTTTTCGGCATTCATTCTTTCCTCTGCTCTTTTGATTCGTTCGCATGTGCCTTATGATGTAGGCTGCTTCCACGAGTATAGCGTGTCGCAAGTCTTAATAAGTTGTATGCATGCAGAATCTTGAGCTTGCTTAACGTTGTTTTGAGAACGCAAAAAACGTAGTGGCGAGGCGAGATAGTGAAAACGATAGGGGGTATCATTTCAGCGGTTTTCTGCAAAAGGGCTCGGAAAGTAAAAAGCAAGTGCAGAAAGACAGCAAACCAGCAGAGATTACCAGCAAAAACACGCTAAGGGGCTAGAGCTACTTGTACCGTTTCCGGCGTTTCTTCCTTTTCTTCTTCTCACGCCGCATCTTCTTCTTCTTCCACTTCTTGCGAATATCCCTGCACACTCCGCTTACTCTATGGTGGCATGCCTACGCTTCAAATTCTCTTCGGTTCTCCCCAACTTGTGCATCAACTCAACAATCAAACCGTCCAGAAAAACCATACAGTTGTTCTCAAAAATGCTCCCAAGTGGAGTTAAAGGCTCCCACTCACCGATAAGCTGCCTAGCCAAATAATCCTTCTCCTTAGGCCAACCCATCTTCGTCCTTCCAACCAAAACCACAACATGGTCAGCACCCTTCCCCAAGGGCGACTCCGGAAAAGAAGTAACCGCAATCACGGTGGCGCCTATCTCCTTTGCAGCCGCGCTTGCGGTCAAAACAATCTTTGTGGTCCCAGTGCCAGAGATAGCAATCACCAAATCCCCCTCTCCGGCAGCCGGCGTTATCGTCTCACCCAAAAAATAAACGTTGAACCCTAAGTTCATCAAACGCAAGGCGAACGCTCTACCAACGAACCCGCTGCGTCCCATACCCACAATGAAAATCTTCTTATCCCTAGCCTCAAGCATAAGCTCAATCATCCGTTCTACATCCTTAAGGTTTAAGCCTTCAATGGAACGCTTAATCCCCGCAACGATTTCATCCGTCGCTACCTTCAGCCATTTCAAGGCTTTCAAGCTCCCGAGAGAGCCAATACTCTCTTGCCTATATTAAAAATCTTACGGTTAAGATGGCTCTTAAAAGCTTATCAGAGGCAGAATAGGAACAAACAAGCGAACATAAACTGCAACCGCCAAAATCCCAGTGGTGACAGCCAGCAGAACGAGGTCTCCCCTCCGCATTTTAAGCACGTACAGGTTCGTGCGGTTTTTCGTCGCTCCCCACGCACGCGACTCCATTGCTTCAGCCAACTCCAGGCTTCTGCGAATCGCGCTTACAATAAGCGGGATGAGAATCGGAATGTAATTCCTGATTCGTTTGAGAAAGTTTCCACCCTCAAGCTCCAAACCCCTAGCCTTCTGCGCATCCATAATCGTCTGCGCTTCTTCGGCTAAAACTGGAACGAAACGAACTGCAGTTGTGAATGCGAAACAAAACTCGTACGGCACATGTGACTGTTCCAAGGCTAAGCCCAGATGGTCGGGCGAGGTGGTTAAAAAGAAGATAGAAAAGGACTCGACAAGCACTATGAAACGCAAGGTCATGGCGATGGCGTATTCCAGCGTTTGTGCCAGAGTTTCTGTCGCATAGCCAGCATAAATGAACGAAAAAACAAAATTGGTTAGAAAAATTACCGCCGCCAAAAAGGCTGCCCCCTTCATGGAGCGAATCCACTCACGCTTGACACCCGCCAAAACCACGAAAGGTATCTGCATGAAAAACAGCACAACCAAGGGCAGCAGCTCCATAAAAAGAATCGCAATCACAAAGATTGCGCACACGTAAAGAAACTTGATTCTTGGGTCCAAATCGTGAATCGGAGAGTGAACCCTTCGGAATTTGAGACCGTCAAAAACACTCACTCAGCATCACCCTTCAAGGCGTTGAGCAAAATCTCCCGTGCTTCATAAAGGTCTATGACTTCTTTTGACATTCCTAAATCCGATAGCTGCATGAAAACTTGGGTTATTTGAGGCGGGACGATGGATGCCTCGGTTAAAACTTCCAGGTTTGTAAGCACCTTGGATGCTTCACCGTCCGTAATGATTTTTCCATCTCGCATCAGCAAGACTCTCGGGTTGCACTCAGCCACAAACTCCACATCGTGCGTAACAATGATAACCGTTTTTCTTTGAGTTTTCATCTGAAGAATGAACTGTCGTAACTTCTCCTTTTGCTGATAGTCTTGCCCTATCGTTGGTTCATCCAATATCAGTATTTTTGGGTTCCACGCGAGAACAGAAGCTAACGCCACACGTTTTCTTTCTCCACCGCTGAGCATGAAAGGCGAAATTTTCTTGTACTGCGTTAAGCCTAGCAGGTTTAAAGCCCACGTCACACGCTTTTTTACAGTGTTTTCTTTAAACCCGAAATTTTTTAGCGCAAAGGCTACTTCATCTTCAACGGTTTCGCTGAAAAGCTGATGATCAGCGTTTTGAAAGACTAACCCAACCTTTCTGGACAGCGTTGCAACGCTCGCTTTTCGCGTGTCAACTCCGTCGATAAGCACGCTTCCTCTTGTTGGTTTGAGAAGTCCATTAAAATGCTTCACTAAAGTTGTTTTTCCAGCGCCGTTTTGTCCCATTATCGCTATGAACTCACCGTCTTGAACAGTCAGGGACACGCCTCTTAACGCGTCTACACCGTTTGGATAGCTGAAATGCACATCCTTAATTTCAATCATTAGTTTTTCAAAGCCTCCCTTAGCGATGCTGCTAACTCTTCAGAAGATAGTGGGATGAAGCCGCCAAAGGCTATTCCATCCTTCTGAAGTATCTGGTAAAGCCGTGTTGCTTTTGGAATTCCGACTCCGATCAGGCGTGCCTGTTCAGAATTCAAGATTTCTCTGGGGTCGCCGTCGAGAACAATCCTTCCTTCATCCATTATTACTATATGGTCTGTATATCTAGCGGTTAGATCAAGCCTGTGCTCAACGAGCACAACCGTTATCCCAAGCTTTTTATTCAGTTCGTATATGTCTTCGAATATTTTCTTCGCACCTAACGGATCGAGGAAGGATGTTGGCTCGTCTAACACGATTATTTCAGGTTGCATTGCCAAAACAGACGCTATCGCCACACGCTGTTGCTGCCCGCCTGAAAGTTCATAGGG
>DAOVFC010000037.1 GCA_030668645.1 Candidatus Bathyarchaeota archaeon | reverse complement strand
CATTCATCTTTAGCTTAATGGCACTGTATGTTTGAGACGTTTTTAAATCCTACGGTTGCGCTAAAATCAACTATATTTTATCCTATTATTCTGAACCGTAATGTTAAACTGTCTCGGTGCAAGATTTAACTTCGCAATTCCCTTTTTTTCTGTTTTTGAATGTTTCCTGAAGGAGAGCCCTTAGGCTTTTTATGAAAAAAAATCCTGTTAGGAGCAACTGTAGCTCCTACTGAAAAAAAAACTGTTAGGTACAACTGTAGTATCTACTGGAATTTTTTATGAGAAGTTCTTTTTGAATTTTGCGACGTACATCCTAGGGCACTTTTTAAAACGAGTCCTCCGGGCGGGATTTGAACCCGCACGTGCGCTCCAATCCGTGATCTCTACTCCATTCAATTGACAGGAACTGCAAACGGAACATACACTCTAGTAACCACACTCAGAGCAGAATCTTCATTTTCAGAAACACAAACGCAACTGGACAACCATATTTGATCACAACTATTGGATGTATTCCCTTGAAACTTGTGGTGGTAAGCTATCCGCTGGAACAGCATACAAAATCTACACCTGCAACAGAACATATCCTTTTTTTTCTAGCATTTAATTGTTTCGAGCTCGCCGGAGAAGTATTCTCTGTCTTCTTTCTTTTTGATTTTCTCGCCTGCTTCCTTTGCCAACTGTAGGAACTTTTGGCACTCTGACTTGTCACCTGCCATAGCGTGTGCTCTTGCCATTGCCTCATACGCGAAGGCTATGTCGAAACCTCCTATTTTGATCTCTTTGCAGATCGCCAAACATCTCTTTGCATGGTAGAGCGCGGGTTCACTTCTTTTCAGAACTGAGTATACTCTTGAGATTTGCCATTCACCTCGTTCAAAGTGTACAGGCTTTCCGATTTCACCCCAGTGATAACGAGAGGCATGAGCAGCATGAATCATCTTGTCATCTTCCTCTTCAGTTCTATCCTTCTTGTCCAAAAGGCTCCAAGTGAAGTTGAATAGGCCAACTGCAAACTTCTTATGTTCTTCTTCTAAGTGTTTCTTTTCTTCAGTCAAGCTGCAATCACCTTAAAAAAACATATAATTCTTATCTATATATTTCACTTCCTAAGGTGCATGAAAGCGAGATCAAGCTCTTCTTCCGAAAGACGAAGTAAACCGTTTTGGGCTCATGTCAAAACAACATTGTGGTATCGAGGACGTGTTTGAACCAGCGACAAATGGAGATATCACCCGCAAAACCCCCTTTCTTCAATAGTAAATAATGGCCAACTCCATCACCCTCCACGTCCTCGCTCATCTGTTCACGCGAGCTCTTTCGCAGAGGTGTGAGAAACCATTTTGGGACTCTTTTGCTATATTCAACATACTTGTCGCCAAATATTCTCACTAGATCTTCCTCTTCATAACTGGCCATCTTATCAAAAAGGACAGCATAACAAATCCATGGAATCAGCGAAATAAGCGACATTGAGCCAAAGAAAAAGCCGAGATATGCTAGAAGAATACTCAGGTATAGTGGATGGCGAACATGAGCAAACACACCATCAGTTATTAAAGTGAATTTCACGCTTTTCTTGCCAAACAAAGCTTCATGCGAGTAGAATCCTAACACGATAGCAGAGATCTCCAAGCCAACAAAAAATGCTATACGAATAACGTCTGGAACAAAACCCACAAATCTATCAGAGAGTCTAAAAACAAAGGAATCTGAGATCCAAACTGCAAAAAACAATACAGCAGACAAAAGTAGTATCTGGTCTGTATACGGGAACTCCTTGCCCATTCTAGGGTGCTTCGGTTCTTTCATACCATTCCACTACAGTTCCCAACCTTATCTAATTAACGCATAAATCCTGCAACGGTGCAGGCGGTGGAATTTGAACCCCTACCACATGGAGGTATGTCCCGCATTCCCTCATTTTTTCTACTTCAATTTGCGCGTGAATGTTAGTCTTTCTGGTTCTTTCCATTCTTCGCGCGCCTAGACTACGACGCCGAAAAAGTCTTAGTCAAGGAAGCCCTAACCCAACCACACCGAACATACCTTGGACCCGCAGACACACAAGAACACGAAATACAAACCCTACGAACAACACTAAAACAAATGCTCAGAAAAGAACTACTAAACGAAGTTAAAAACAGCAACCGCACAGTTCAACCGTAATGTTAATAAACATCATGAATCTGATTACATGATGCTGCTTCCTAGCGAAGTAATTCCGTGTGACGTGTTTAGGTTTTGGGAGAAACGAATGAATGATAAATAATGATGCGACTGATCGGTTGGTGTTAAAGGGAACAACAACGATAGGTGTCGTGTGCAAAGATGGCGTAATCCTAGCTTCGGATACACGTGTAACCATGGGCTTCTACGTGGCCCATAAGCACGGGAAGAAAATATACAGGATAGACGACCACCTAGCCATGACTATCTCTGGAAGCGTCGCCGACGCCCAGAGAACCGTGGATATATTAACGGCAAACGCACAGCTTTACAGACTGAACATAGGCAGACCTTTACCAGTGAACTCTGCTGCAAGGCTGATTGCGAACCTGCTTTTCTCAGCCAGATATGCACCGTTAATCGCCCAGGTTCTGATAGGCGGCGTAGACGACACTGGTCCACACGTGTTTTCACTGGACCCCTTAGGTAGCTTAACGGAGGAAAAATGCGTTGCCACGGGTTCTGGATCGCCGATAGCCTACGGTGTCTTAGAAGACAAATACAAGGAAGACACGTCAATTAAAGATGTTCTGCCCGTGGTTGTTAAGGCTGTTGGTTCAGCCATGAAAAGGGATGCGGCGAGCGGAGACAGTTTCGACGTGGCAGTAATAGACGAGAAGGGGTATCGATCGTTGGTCGACGAAGAGAAGAGGCGAATTCTGGCAAACTAGGAAGTATAAGTCGTGGCGGCGAACTTCGAAAGGGGCAAGATAGAGATAAGCCAGTACATTCTAGAGCACGTTCCGAAGCAAGCCGAAGTGACGCGGATAGAATACGAGGGGCCGACGCTTGCGGTATACACCAAGAAACCAGAAGTTCTAGTTGAACAAAGCAACGTAATCGCAGATATCGTCAATGTCATAAGGAAAAGAATAGTCATACGCTCCGACCCTTCGGTGAGACTGCCAGAGAAAGACGCTGAAAGGATAACACGTGAAATAGTCTCACCTGAAGCTGAGGTGACGAACATAAGTTTTGACCCAAGCCTCGGCGAAATAATAATCGAAGCCAAAAAACCAGGGCTCGCCATCGGAAGGAATGGAACAGTTTTGCAGGAAATCATAAGGCAGACCAAATGGCGGCCACATGTCCTAAGAAGCCCTCCGATAAAATCCAAAATCGTAACCAACATGCGCCATTATCTTCATTCAGAAACCAAGGAAAGGGAGAGAATACTCCGCACGATAGGTGAAAGAATTTTCAGACCTAAAACTTTTGAAGTCGGAGATGTCCGAATCACGGTGCTCGGCGGGGTTCAAGAGGTCGGAAGGTCGGCTTTTCTAATTCAAACGAGAGAAAGCAACGCGTTGCTGGACTGCGGCATCAACCCAGGTTCTTCAAAGCCATTTAAAGCCTTTCCGAGACTTGACGCTCCAGAATTTGAACTCGACTCCTTAGACGCCGTTATCATAAGCCACGCTCACCTCGACCACTGCGGTTTGGTGCCCTTCCTCTACAAATACGGATACGACGGTCCAGTCTACTGTTCGGCTCCAACCTCAAACCTGATGACGCTACTTCAGCTGGATTACTTGGATGTCGCAAGCAAACAGGGCGTAATGGCACCCTACGACCAGAGAGACGTCCGAGAATGTGTATTGCACACGATTCCCTTAAGACACGGCGTTGTAACGGATATCGCTCCAGACATGCGTTTGACCTTGCACAATGCAGGCCACATCCTAGGCTCCTCGGTAATTCACCTACACGTAGGCGAAGGCTTGCACAACATCGTCTACACCGGTGACCATAAGTACGCTAGAACCATGCTACTGGAAGCCGCTGAAACGGAGTTCCCAAGGGTGGAAACCATGATAACGGA
Source organism: Candidatus Bathyarchaeota archaeon (assembly GCA_030668645.1). Taxonomy (GTDB): domain Archaea; phylum Thermoproteota; class Bathyarchaeia; order Bathyarchaeales; family Bathycorpusculaceae; genus DAOVFC01. The sequence goes on along the minus strand of DAOVFC010000037.1, from coordinate 2,113 downwards.
GAGCACCTACGGCGCTCCCAACGACATTATGCCCTCAAGGCTTGAAGCCGAGGAACGTTTAACAGCCGTTGTGAACAAGACTCTAGAGCGCAAGGGTAAGGTTTTGATTCCGGTGCCAGCCGTGGGCAGAGCTCAGGAAATAATGCTTGTCGTTGACGGTTACATGCGGCGTGGATTGATGAAAGAAGCGCCCGTATTCATCGAAGGAATGATCTCTGAGGCAACGGCTATTCACACAGCTTATCCAGAGTATCTGGGCAGAGAGGTTCGTAGCAGCATACTCCGCAACGGGGTTAACCCGTTTCAGTCAGACTATTTCACGATTGTTGAGCATCCAAGCGTCAGGCAAGAGATAGTGGAAGGCGAACCCTGCATTATCATGGCCACCTCCGGAATGCTTGAAGGAGGACCTGGGATAGAGTACTTCAAAAGCTTAGCGCCAGACGAGAGAAACACAATAGTGTTCGTAAGCTACCAGATCGAAGGCACCTTGGGAAGAAGGGTGCAGAAAGGTATAACAGGAGTCCCTATGATAAACAGTGAAGGAAAAATGCAAGTTGTGAAGGTCGAACTGCACGTCGAGTCGATTGCAGGTTTCTCCGGGCACTCGGACAGGCGACAGATAATCAATTATATAACTCATGTTACACCGAGGCCTGAGAGGGTCATTGTCTGTCACGGTGAGAAAGCAAAATGCTTCAGCATAGCAAATTTCATTCAGAGGAGATTAAGAATTCAAACAGTTGTACCAGCGGTTATGGAGACCATCAGGCTGCTGTAGGTGTAGGTTCGCTGGGTACCGCCTGTTTTTCCCGCCATATCTTCACGTTTGGTGGACAGATGACAACTCTTTCTTCGCCTAGGCGGGCGATGTCTCCACCAACCGATTCAGCGAACTCGCATAGCTCGTTCACTGCGCGTTTGATGTCCTCAACGCTCTTGTTAGCGAGAGGAGTTACTCTTAGAATCAGAATGTTCCCCGAGTTCACTTCGCTTTTCACGGCGTCTAAGTCTGACAAGTCACGGAGGGGCATAGCCTTCAGATAGGTTTTGCCGGGGGCACCCTTAACCTCAATTTTGACGGCTTCTTTCTTTTCGGCTTTCTTGGATTTACGGAACATATGTCCTAAACCTGGCAAGCTTCTCCTCTCTAACACTTTATTTACCTTTTGAGAGTTTAAACGTTTCTTAAATTACGCCTCTGAATTCTCAATACGGATTGAGTACTAAAGTGTCTTATGAATTCGAGATGAAGATTAAGAATTCATTTTTTGGTATTAAGATGGAATTTTGCTTCAAGAATGTGAGAGGAAACGCAATAATTGGTGCTGTCACCATCGTTGAAAAAGTTTCAGGGATTTTCGTTGAGCGTGGAATGGGCAAAATGAAGGGAACTTTCTGTCTGTGCTGCGGGTATTCCTTTTCACAATCTCTAAGAAGATGCTGCTCTTCATAGCTTGCAAGCAGAACGTATCCAAACACCTGAATCAGCCACGTGTACAAAAACTCGGAACGACAGCCTGAGTATTGTTTCGACGTTGTCGTCACATCTGTTGACATGGGTTGTGAAAAACCAGATGAAAAGATATTTCTGGAGGCTTTGGGAGCCCTAGATGTTGGACCCGCGGAAGCTGTGATGGTTGGAGATAGAATCTCTAAGGATTCTCAGAGCCAACAAGCTGGGCATGAAGACGATTCTGTTCAGATGGAACAACAGGTATCCTGAAAAGATCACGTCTCCCTGTGAACAGCCAACCCACACAATATGCATGCATGCTCAGAGGTCTTAGTAAAGGTTTAACTCATCTCATAGATTTTGATTCTGAGTATCTGGTTAGCATGGTTTGTCGTGACAGTCGAGACAGAGTGATCTTGAATGTGCTTCGTGCTGCTGGATCTGCTGGTTTGGCGCCTAGAATGATTTACGGTAAAGTATATCGCTACGGTTTGAAATATCATCATATTACTCGTAGGATCAAACGTATGAACAAGCGTGTGGCTGCTGAGATCGGTGAGCGCGTAGCAGACAAAGTTGGGAGAAACTGGGCTTTAAGCGGCTTCATGCTTCACAACTGGAGTGCCAAAACAAGTGAGATTGAAACTGAAATGTAGA
>DAOVFC010000073.1 GCA_030668645.1 Candidatus Bathyarchaeota archaeon | reverse complement strand
CGATAGAGGAAGGCTCCCAGATACACCTTGTAAGTGCAAGAAAAGGCTATCGTGTACAGCAGGTTTCCATGTACATGGGCGCCTTCAGAGAAGTCGTCAACCGAATCAGCGCCGGCAACATAGCTGCTCTACTCGGTCTCGACTTGGCTAGAGCTGGCGAAACGCTCATAAATGTTACTCACAAGGACGTGATGATTCCCTTTGAACGCATAAAATACGTTTCAGAACCTGTCATAACCATCGCACTTGAGCCGAAGCATCCTAAAGACTTACCACGCCTCGTCGACTCCATGAACAAACTGTCAATCGAAGATCCAAACCTCGTAACCACCATAAACAAGGAAACCGGCGAATACCTGCTCAGCGGAATGGGTGAACTTCACTTAGAGATAGCTGTCAAGTTTCTGAAACAATTCAGCGGAATAGACATCCTAACATCCCGTCCGATAGTTGTCTACCGAGAAAGCGTCGCCGGAAAAGGCGTACTGGCAATGGCGAAAAGCCCCAACAAACACAACAAATTCTGGGTGGAAGTCGAACCAATAGAGGAGAACGTCATAAAGCTGATCGAGAAAGGCGACCTCGCCGAGGAAATGGGACGCAAAAGAATGGGCAACGTCTTAAAGGAAGCCGGCTGGCCAACCGACGAAGCTAGAAACATCTGGTCCTTAGATGAGCACAGAAACATCATCGTAGACCGGACAAAAGGCATCCAGTACCTCCGTGAGGCGAGAGAAATGATAAACGCAGGTTTCCGTTGGGCGTGCGAAGCAGGACCGTTATGCGAAGAACCTTTCAGAGGAGTAAAAATCAAACTCATGGATGTTAAACTCCACGAGGATCCGGTGCATCGTGGACCTGCACAAGTCATGCCGGCGATACGTCGCGCAATCTTGGGCTCCTTCTTAACCGCTCAGCCTGTGCTTCTTGAACCTGTCTACAAGATCGGCATATCCGTTGCTGCACAGTGGGTAGGCGACTGCTCAAGCATCGTAACTCGAAAGCGTGGAAGAATCTTATCATCCGAACAGAAAGGTGCTCTAACAATGATCACAGGGCACATTCCAGTTGCAGAAACCTTCGGTTTGTCCGCAGACATGCGGTCCGCAACTTCTGGTCACGCCTTTTGGCAGTGCACCTTTGACCATTGGGAAAAGGCTCCGGAAAACGTCGCAGCAGAAGTCATCAAAGAGATTCGTGAGAGAAGAGGCTTACGGCCAGAAATTCCTTCACCGAAAAGATTCATAGACGAGGTGTAAACGCCCTTTTTGACTTCAAAAACATTTATAAAGTTTTGACTTGAAATCCCCGCCATGGAAGCTAAATATCAGAAAATAAAGGAAATCGTGGAGAGAGAGCTTTCTTGTTCCGCTCATGAAATGGAACATGTCATGAGGGTTTACAATCTCTGTTTACATCTCGCAAAGTATGAGTTGGGCATTGACTTGGATGTTTTGAAAACCGCTGCCTTGTTACATGACATCGCTCGCGTTAAAGAGTTCAAAGACAAAACCGGTAGCATTGACCATGCAGTTCTCGGGGCTGAAATGGCTGCTGAAATCCTTAAAACACTTGGTTATTCTGAAGAGAAAATAGCCTGTGTTGAACATTGTATAGCTGCCCACCGATACAGAAGCGAAGTTAAACCTAAAACCAAGGAGGCGAAAGTCCTGTTTGACGCGGATAAGCTGGACGTGTTAGGGGCGATGGGCGTCGCCAGGTCTTTCATGATAGCGGGTCAGTACAACCAGAAAATCTATTCAGATATCCCGATTGAGGAGTATCTGAGGGATAACGTTGTTAGAGGAAAAGCTGACGGAAGGATTAAAGACATTTCAAAGCACGCTCCCAACCTAGAATTTGAGCTGAAGTTCAAGCATGTCCCCGAAAGATTGTACACGCAAGAAGCAAGGGAGATGGCCGAAGAGAGACTGCGGTTTGTGGAAGGCTTCTTTGAAAGATTGAGGATGGAAATGAGAGGAGAGCTGTAAGATCCGCATGGAAATTCAGTTAACCCGTTCACAACCGTTCAATCTGGATTTCACCCTCTGTTGCGGACAATCATTCAGATGGAATAAGCATTGCAAATGGTGGTATGGTGTTGTCGGAGAAAAAGTTTTCAGGATACGCCAAATCGGCAACAAACTAGAATTCGACAATGTGGATGCATATTTTGTCAAAGATTATTTTGGACTACACGATGACCTACCAGAAATTTTCTCTCAAATCACCAAAGATAAGCACGTTGACGCCGCTGTCAAAAAATTTAAAGGCTTACGTATTCTCCGTCAGGACCCCTGGGAATGCCTAATTTCCTACATTTGCGCGACGTACAAGAACATCCCAGCGATAAAGCAGACGCTTATTAAGCTTTCAAGAAAGTTCGGAAGCAAGACGAGGTTCGACCGTTACTGTTTCTACACTTTTCCAACGCCGGCAAAACTGGCGAAAGCAAGCGTCAAAGAACTGAGGGAATGCGGACTAGGTTACAGGGCAAAGTATGTTTCCGAAACAGCTAGGGCTATTCGTGAAAGCGATTTTGAACTTGAAGGCTTAAAAAGAATAAGCTACAAGAAAGCAAGGCAAAAGCTGCTGAATTTTCACGGCGTCGGTTTGAAAGTTGCGGACTGTGTTTCGCTTTTCTCCCTTGAAAAATTCGAGGCTTTCCCCGTTGACGTGT
>DAOVFC010000027.1 GCA_030668645.1 Candidatus Bathyarchaeota archaeon | reverse complement strand
GTAATCACCGGTATGGCGTTGGCACAGTAAGCCGGAAATATAAATTTCAACGCTTCAATAATAAGTTGTGCTGTTTCCATTTTTCCACGGTCTGTTAGAGATCTGAGTGCTAACGAATTCCGCTTTCTCCCATTTCTAGGTAGCAAGTTAAAGGTTTTGCCCCTTTTGGGTTTTTTTCTAAAACCGCCTTGATTACCCGCGGGTTTTCTGTGCACTTCATTGCGATAATTACGTCCGCCCAGAATTTCAAAACCCTCGTGGCTACAGGTTCTACACTTACATAGCTTTTGTCAAAGACGCTTCGAACCTGACTTGTTATTAAAACCGCAACCTTCTGAGTTTTCGCGATCTGCGCCAGACACGCCATCTGCCTGTTTAATTCACGGTTCAGCTCAAACGTTTCTCTGGGAGCCTCTGCAACTTTAGCGCTGTAAAGTGAAGCGATAGTGTCAATAACTATGAGCCTAAAGTTCTTGGTTACATAATCTGCCAGTCGGTCCATAACCAATGTTTGTTCGCTGAAATTGTTTGGCTTCATCAAAATTATCAGTTGCGCAACCTTTTCAAAGTATCCAGAGGCAATCTGAGAAAGCCTGCGCACAGAGAAAGAGCCGTCGGAGTCCATAAACAAAGTCTTGAAACTTTGTCTTGCACAGTTTACGGCGCATTGCATGGCTAAAGTTGTCTTTCCGGTCTCCGCTTCCCCATAAATTAGGGTAACACCTCCAACTCGCATGCCTCCGCCTAGAATTTCGTCTATTGCTTTGCAACCCGTTGGAATCATCTGCGGCAAAGACACACACCAATGAATATAAGTTTCGAAACCAATAATTTGTTTTGCGTTTAATAATAAGTAGGAAAGATGGTATGAAGGCGAGAATCGCTGTGGCGACGGTTTCAGGAAAAGCCTACTACTTAATCGTTAATGAGTTGAAAAGGAAGAATTTGCCGTTTCTAAGCTTGACCCCAAGTGAAACTGTCCCCTTGGAAATCAACGTTGTCATAGCAACTGAAAAAGAGCGTTCCTTGATAAAGCACGAAAACGTTTTAGTGTACAAGGACGGAATGGACCCAGAGTTGCTGGTGAACGAGGCGTTGCAAATGGTTCAAGGAAAAAAGAGCTACGAAAAAATTGTTATAGGTGTGGATCCAGGCGAAGTTTCCGGATTGGCGGTTTTGGCGGATGGAAAAGTCGTTGAAACAGGGAACTGCTTCAGTCTAGAGGAAACAGCAAAGAGAATAGCAAGCGGCCTGAAACGTTTCAAAAGCTCGCCAACCGCTTCAGTTTCAGTTAAGATTGGAGACGGTGTTCCAAGGTACAGAGAGAAACTTTTGCGGGTTTTGGATGAAGCATTACCCTCAAATGTAATGTTAGAAAGCGTGAGTGAAGCTGGAACGAATCGCTATGTAAGTGAAACTAAACACAGGAGAGGGTTAAGGGATATAGTTTCGGCTATAAAAATCGCTGGAAGAAACGGACACAGACTTCCACGGAGAAAAACGGATGAAACGCAGAGTTGAAAGTGGCAGAACATTATTGGTTGACGGCCCAGCCTCGGTTGAAGTGGTTTCAGGCAAAGCGGAAGCCTTTGGTTTCATGTTAAGCAGTGCAGAAAAAATTGTGGTACGTGAAGGAAAAAGATTACCTTTTGCGGTTGAGAAAACAGCCACATTCAACATTTTGTTGGGAGAAAATGCGAGTATAGAAGAGGTTGAGGAAAACACTATTCCGCCCTCATGGAGGAAAGCGTGGGAAGAGCTGCTTAGTTACCGAACGAAACCTGTTACTGCGATGATTCTTGGCGCTGTGGATTCTGGAAAAACGAGCTTCTGCACGTACTTAATAAACGAGCTTTTACATGCAAAACAAAAGGTAGCGGTTTTAGATGGAGACATGGGTCAATCCGATATTGGACCTCCGTGCACCATCGCTTACGCCTTTGCAAAAAAACCGGTAACAGACCTATTTGACTTGAAAGCAGAGAACGCTTATTTTGTGGGCGTCACGTCGCCGAGTAAGACGGTTGACAAGGTAATTGAAGGATTAGCCTCGTTAGGAAAGGAAGTTTTAAGCGATCGTCCAGACTTTGTCGTCGTGAATACAGACGGTTGGGTTGAAGGGGAAGAAGCTGTCAGCTACAAGGTTAAGCTTGTTGAACACCTTAACCCGAACATCGTTTTCTGTATACAACAAAGAGAAGAATTGGCACCGATCCTGAATGCTCTTGAAAACTTCAGAAAGATGATTGTTGATTCTCCGTCAGCGATAAGGCATAGAAGCAGAGAGAAGCGCAAAAGCTTACGGGAACTCGGATACGTGAAATATCTCAGGAACGCTAAAGTGCGGTCCCTTCCGCTAAACTGGTTGCAAATCGAAGAAAACGAGTTAATCGGCATGGGTGCAAAACGCGGAAGCGCTGAAAATACCAGAAAAATCTATGAGCTACTGGGAATGAAACCGCTACGTTTCACGGAACTGCGCGATAGAGTCTGCGTAGTCATCGGCAAGAACCGATGGATCGACACAGAAAACATCAGAAAAGTTGAAAAGTTCACGAAAAAGAATGTTGTGATAATTCGAAAGGGTGAGGAGCAGGGATTGCTTGTGTCTTTGCACGACGCTGAAAGACATTTCCTAGGAATTGGTGTTTTACGCGAAATAGATTACATGAGGAACGCTATGAAAGTTTACACTCCCGTTTCCGAAGAAGTTTCCGTGGTTGCCATCGGCAGAGTTAAAATAGACAAGGACTTAAGGGAAATCACCCCTTTTGCCGATGAAGACGAACAAAACTTCACCACATTTAAGAGTTAAGTTTAAAAAACGGCGATGGCAGCCCGTTTCTATTCTAATAATTTCGAGGGACAGAGCATGTTTACCGGGCATTCTCTGCACAGCGGTTTTCCAGCCTTGCAGTATTTTCTTCCAAGCAAAATCAGCACCACGTGAATTGTGAGATAGTCTTTTGGATTGTAAAGTGACTGAAGAGATTTACGGACCGTTTCATAGTCTCCGTCATTAGGCGCTAAGCCTAACCGCTTTGACACGCGGTTCACGTGTGTGTCAACTGGGATCGTGGGTTTATCCGCGCAGAAAAGCAGAACCACATCGGCTGTTTTTGGTCCAACTCCTGGGAGTTGCAAGAGGGCTTCTCTTGCTTCTTCGAGTGGTAGAGACAAGACGGAGTTGAGGTCGCCGTGGAATTTTTCAAGGATTATCTTTGAAACTTTCTTTATTGCTTTTGACTTGTTTCTGTACAAGCCAGCGACCTTCAAGCTTTGTTCAATTCGGCTTGTTTCGGCGTTCGCAAGTGCTTCGGGTGTTATTGGATAGTGTTTCGAAAGGTTTTCGATCGCCCTAGCCGTGTTTCTGTCAGCCGTGTTTTGTGAAATTATGGTTGTGATTAATGTTTTGAAGGGATCCCTGTCTGAGGTTATCCATTTTGGTAGCGTGAATGCGTTCCGAAGTGTCCGCAGAATTTCTTCTGTGCGATTCTCGGTCATTTGCTGCCTCGCCTTTTGAAAACAATAAATAGTGAGTGCGTGGAGCTATAAATAAGCGTGGGGGAGTAATCATGGAACGCGCTAAGGTGGTTAGGGATGAGATAGTTGAACGGGAAGTGCATTTTTTAGCGGTGTACGTGGAGACGAAAAACTCGTGTTTGATTCTCCTAAGCGAAAGTGAAGACAAACTTGGAACTCTGGCGATTGCTGTGCCCAAACCGCGTGATATGCTTGGACCGCCGTCTTCGTCCGTTCTCTTGGGCGACAGAACCATGATCTCTGCACGCATGTTCGCCGAGTATCTGGCGTCTAGGATGAAAAAAATCGCTTTGGTTTCTGTGTACTTGAAGACAATTGACGAGACGCAGGCTCAATCGATTTTTATGAAGCTAATTGAAAAGGTTGTCCATGCGGAGCCGGAGAAAGAGGGAGCAACAGCATGAGTCTCAGAAGATTCCTTGAAAAAATGGAGGCAGAAAAGGAAGTATTACATGTAAAAGATGAAGTTTCCACACGCTTTGAAATACCGTTCATTATGAAGAAAAATGATGATGAAGGACCTATTCTGATATTTGAAAAAATAAAGAATTACAAAACGAAAGTGGTCACCAATGTTTGCGGAACCCGCAGGAGAATTTGTGCTGCACTTAACGTTCACGAGAACAAGCTGTATCAGAGGCTTGTGGAGGCTTGGCGGTCGCCGCGGAAGCCGAAGATTGTGAAAGATGGCGCGGTGAAGGATGTTGTTGAAGAACCTGATTTGTCAAAAATTCCTGTTTTAAAACATTTTGAGAGGGATGCTGGTAGATACGTTACTTCAGCGGTTATTTACGCGAAAGGCGTTGATGGGAACGTTGAAAACGTGTCTATTCATCGTCTCCAAGTTTTGGATAAGAATCGTTTGGCGATTCGTTTGGTGCCGCGGCATCTTTTCAAGCTATGGCAAACGGCGAAGGAGGTGGGCAGAGATTTAGATGTTTCTGTATCTATCGGTGTTCATCCCGTCTTGATGTTAGCGGCTTCTTCTCCTGTTCCTTTTGGTGTGAATGAATTTGGTGTTGCGAATTCTTTGATGGATGGTGGTCTTCGTTTGGTTGAATGCGAGAATGTTGACGCTTACGCTCCGGCAGAGGCTGAGTTGGTTTTGGAGGGCAAGATTTCTGCAACGAAAGAGGTTGTTGAAGGACCGTTTGTGGATGTAACCGGGACTTATGATGTTGAGAGGAGGCAGCCAGTCGTGGATGTAGTAGGTGTTATGCATCGGGAAGACCATGTTTATCAGGCGCTTCTTTCATCCGGAGCGGAGCACAGGCTTTTGATGGGGTTGCCGCATGAGGTTTTGATATGGAATTCTGTTTCGAAGGTTGTGTCAAAGGTGAACGCTGTCAACCTTTCAATCGGCGGGTGTGGATGGCTTCACGCGGTGATATCTATTGAAAAGCAGCTTGAGGGTGATGGAAAGAACGCTCTCTCAGCCTCTTTTGCGGCTCATCCTAGCCTGAAGCACGCCGTGGTTGTTGACTCTGACATCGATGTGCACAACGTTTCTGAGGTTGAGTGGGCGATTGCGACTAGGTTTCAAGCCGATGAAGACCTAGTCATAATCAAAAATGTGCGGGGTTCAACTTTAGATTCTTCTGCGGATCAGGAAACGGGTTTAACGACCAAGGTAGGTGTTGACGCCACTAGACCGTTGGCTAAGCCTGAGGACAGGTTTGAACGTGCGAGGATTCCGGCTGGTAGGCGTGCCGAGGAGCTGGCTCATAAGTTACTTGGTTTGTGAAAGGCTGCTTTTCGCACACCAATTTATATACGTAGAGTTTTAAAAGATATGGGAAGAAGGGGAAAGCGCTGTGTCTCTGAAGGTTGAAGATGTTATGGTTAAGGAAGTGATAACCATCGATGAGAACACAACTGTGAAGGAAGCGGCTGAGGTTATGAACAAGTTTGAGATAGGCTGTTTGATCGCTGTCAGGAGAGGAAAAGCCATGGGAATAGTAACCGAGAGGGATCTTCTGAAGAGGGTGGTTGCGGAGGCGAAGGATGCGAGAAAGATCAAGGTGAAGGATGCCATGTCTAGTCCTCTGGTTGTTGTCGAACCGAACATGGAGCTTGAGGAGGCTGTGAAGCTTATGTTTCAGATGAAGATCAAGAAGCTGCCGGTTGTCGAGGAAAAACGTCTCGTGGGTTTGGTGTCGCTTACCGATATTGCACGTTTTCAGCCTCAGATGATAAAGATACTGAAACAGCTTTCCCTGAAGAAGCTCACACCGAAGAGCATGAAGAAAGTCGTTGATTATTATGTTGTTTAACATGTAAACAGCGTTTTAGCCCACGTTTTTGAAGAAGTTTAAATGTCGAGAGTTAGCTGCAATACGGTAGGCATATTGAATGGTAACGAAGAAAACTTTAGTGTTAAAGCTTAATCCGCAAACACCGGAGATTGACAAGATTCGCAGAGCAGCGAATTACATCAAGAAAGGCGGTTTGGTGGCTTTTCCAACAGAAACAGTGTACGGCTTGGGCGCGGACGCGTTGAATCATAGGGCGGTTGAGGCTCTTTTCAAAGCGAAGAAGCGCCCGTTTGACAACCCGCCGATAGTGCATGTGGGAGACGTGAAATACGTTCCCAGATTGGCTGGAGAGGTGCCGTCTAAAGCTGAAAGACTCATGAAGGCTTTCTGGCCTGGACCGTTAACGTTGATATTCAAGCGTTCAAAGATTGTGCCAGACATCACCGTTTCCGGTTTAGACACTATAGCTGTTAGGATGCCTAGGCATAAAGTTGCCTTGGCACTGTTAAGGGAGAGCGGAACACCCATCTCTGCTCCGAGTGCGAATCTCGCTGGCAAGCCGAGTCCGACAACTGCGAGGCATGTTTTGGACGACCTTGATGGAAGGATAGACGCCGTTTTGGATGCCGGGGCAACCAACATCGGTGTTGAATCCACGGTTTTGGATGTGACTGTTGACCCGCCGCAGATTCTTCGTCCTGGTGGGACACCGTATGAGGTATTGCGGAAGGCTCTTGGGAGGGTTGAGTTGCATCCTGTTGCGGTTGCGGAGAAGGAGTTGCCAGTTGAGAGGGTGCGTTCTCCAGGGATGAAGCATAGGCATTACGCTCCGGATGCGGATGTGATTGTTGTGGAGGGGGAGGTTCCGGCGATTGTGGACAAGGTGAAGGAGCTGGCGGAGTTTTACATGCGGAAGGGGGGCAGGGTTGGTGTTCTCGCCACGGATGAAACTGTGGGCTGTTATAGGGCTGATGTTGTGAAGTCTCTTGGGAGCAGAAGCGATCTGGCGATTATAGCGAAGAATCTGTTCAGGCTCTTGAGGGAGTTCGACTTGGAGGGTGTTGACGTTATAGTTGCCGAGGGTGTACCCACTGAGGGGCTTGGTTTGGC
>DAOVFC010000041.1 GCA_030668645.1 Candidatus Bathyarchaeota archaeon | reverse complement strand
GTTTTATGTTCGCTTGATTCCATCTCTTCGGCTAGGCTTGGGAACATCCGATTCAACCGTTCTTTTTCGAGCTTCATCCGTTCACCTTGGTTTGCGGCAAGTTTCGTTATCTTCATCTTAAGAATACATACTTAAGCTCTTTAAAGAGAATTGGTAATTGCAATGTTCAGAAAGGGACAAACCTTTTGGTTGGATTTTTGTTAAGTGTTTTCTCCAGCTCTTGGATGTTAAGACCCGTGATTGTGTCTCCGAATATTTCGCATTTACCTTTATTGTTAATTTCTTCACGGCTTCTGACGATTACTTCGGCTTTTTCTTTAGTCGGTGAATCTATGTGCAGATGCAGGGACGTCTTTTTCTGTCCTTGCTTGGTCACGGTCATCCGTTCGGTTCTAAGCACTCTGAGCTTGTTTTGTCTTAACGTTGCCAAAACGTCGTTCGGTTCATCATGGTATACAACTATGTCAATGTCGCTTTTTCGATGTATTGTCCCACGCCAGACACTGCCGGTGAGAACTGGGTTGTACGCCTTAAGAACCTTCATCAGTTTTAACGCTTCTTTGCGCATTTGAACCAAATGTTTCCGTCTGGTTGCGCCTTCGTTTTCTTCAGCTATTTTATCGAATTCCTTGGCTACTTCGAGGTTTGTCGGGAGAAAGTGTACTCCAAATGTTTTGGCAGCCTTCAGTTTTGCTTGCTTATACTCTTTTTCAACTCCCGAGTAAAGAAGGGTGGCTGCCTCTCTTGCGATTTTCTGCCTTAAGTTTATAGAACCCTTAGAGTTCAATGGGAGTCACTCGATTTCTAACGTAAATTTTAACGCTTGACTACTTGCTCATAAAACGTGACTGTATTTTCAGCGATTTTATCCCATGTAAACTCGTCTAAAACTCTGCGTCGTCCGTTTTTTCCAAGCCATTCTTTCTTTTCAGTACTTTCTAAAGCGCTTGTGATGCCCCAGGCGATGTCCGCTGGGTTGTTCGGGTTAACATGGAAACCGCATTGATCTTCACCGCAGGGAACAACTATTTCTCGCATTCCGCTGACTCCGGCTGCACCTACGACGACTGGGCGTTCCATGCTCATGGCTTCGAGGACGACTATTCCAAACGGTTCGTAAAGGCTTGGAAAGACTGCGATGTCGCAAGCAGCGTAATGAAGGATGCGTTCTTCCTCCGGCAAAAACTCGAAGCGGAACTTTATGAAATCCTGCAGTTTTATGGTTCTCACCAAGTTAACCAGATACTCTTGTAATCCACCCAGACCAACGATGACCAGCTTAGCGTTAGGTATTCTCTGCAAAATATGTGGCATCGCCATTATAAGTTTGTCAACGCCTTTAACTCCCACAAGCCTTCCGATGAAAAGAATCATAAAGTCATCATCTTTCAAGCCGTAAAAACTTCTAAGCTCCTTAATCTGTTTGCTCGATGCTTTCGGATTGTATTTTTGCGGGTCAACTCCGTTGTAGCATACTCGAATTCTATCTTTCGGAAAACCTAATTTGAGAAGCTCATCCTTCATGGCGTGTGACACCGTCAAAATTAAGTCGGCTGCCCTGGCGCCGTGAGATTCAATGTTGTTTACAACTTCTGAACCGTTTCCGAGGGTTCTTCCCCTTTCTGTGGAGTGAACGTGGAAGACAAGCGGCAATCCAGATTCTTTCTTAATCGTTATTCCGCCGATCACGGAGAGCCAGTCATGCGCGATTACAATGTCATATTTGAAGCTCTCTTTCTTAATAAGCTCATTAACAAGTTTTGAAGCGCTCAAATAGTTGTAGATAAGGATTTTGGAGAACAGCTGGATGCCTCTGCCCCATTTCTTGATGTCTTCAGCGATCACGTCTGGCAGAGAATCCGAAATATCAATGTGTAACGGACGATGAATCTCTATACCTCGCCAAATTTCTCGGGTTGGAAGACCGCCCACGTCATCATTCATGGTGAAAACTGAGACATCATGCTCCATCAAAACGAACTTTCTCGTAATTTCAGCGGCGTATGTTCCTAAACCACCAACGATTTTCGGCGGATACTCGTACACCAGCACAGCCATCTTCATCAATTTTTCACCGTTTTCGTTTACTCCGCAATGATTTATTGCTTTAGCGTGTCATGCTTATTTACGTTTCCTAAAGAACATTAGCTTATCCTTGTAGCGCGCGCAGATAAGCGGTATGGAATAATCTTCTATTCAAACATTTCCCTTTCCCTATAGAAAGTTTGAAAAGCAGATAGTACATATAATAAGTTATCAGGGGTACGGCAGAATGCGTTTATCTCCGGTTAAAAGGTTAGTTCTCGAAACAATGTGGATGTCAGGCAAGCCAGCTAAGGCTACTGAAATAGCGAAACAAGTTGGGCTGAGCTTTCCACCAGTCATGATGCATGTAATAGGGCTTACCCGAATGGGATACGTTGAAACTCCAGAGAAGGGATTTTATGCCATGACAAGGGAGGGGAGAGAAGCCTTAGGTTTTCCAGAGATTAATAGAGAAAAGGCGGTAGAAATTTTGGCGCATACACCTATGGAAAAATCGTTTCATTTCTATGCTGACGCAGGAAAGCCGCTGAGCATTTACGCAACGAGTCTCCAAGATTTCTGCGACAAGATTCAAAAAATAGACATAAGCTCCGTGGAGTTTCATACCAACCGCAGAGATTTTGAGGTGTGGTTTAGCAGATTAGGCGACGCCGAATTGGCAAGGAAAATGTTGATTATCAAACAAAGCGAATTTGTTGGAGAGGAGCTGCGACAAACACTTTACAAAATCGTAAAAAATCGATACGAAGAACTAGCGAAGATAAGAAGCGCATAGATTTGCTTAACGAAAGAGAGAGCTTAAGCTGGCTTGAACCGGTCTTTCAGCTTTCCCAGAACCTTCGAAAGCGAAGTATATTCCATCTCTTCAACGCCTAAACGTGCGGGTTCAAACTCTCCCATACGTCTAAGCATCGAAGCGTAGTCTAAGGTCTCACGTCTAGCCAAGTCGAACGCTGGGTCATCAAACATATCTGCTATCATCGGTTTTCCTTCATCGTCACCTGCAATTTTTCCGTTCGCAACCTGAAAACCTAGGGCAACTATTCTCGGAGGACCATCAAACGCCGTGCATTTGGCGTCTTTTAAACCAACCGGCATTATTGGGCCCCAGTGGCTTCCACGCATCCATCCCTGCACAAGATAGCTGTGCATAAAAGGTACAAGAATCTCTCCGAGAGCGGGTAACCCATGCTGTGCACGCGCAATCATAACTGGATCGTCTTTTCCAACGTATTTTCCAGCGATCAGCGAGAGTCTTGTTACGCTTCCAACGGCGCATATCAGGTCGTCTCTAGCTCGCCACACACGTGAAATCATGTAACGTCCCACTGTTCCGATTAAGGCGATTAACTCATACATTTCTTCGGGGCACTTAACTACAACTTTTTTGTTCTCTTTGACATCCATGACCTCGAATTTGAAGCCGCCAGCCATGCCCGGGTCAATTATGAGTCCAGCGGTGCTCATGGGGTCGGCGAATATCTTGAATAATGGAAGGTTGAAGCATCCGGCGGAGGTTTTGTCTGCTGCAAAAACCACTATCGGATCGGAGCCTCTTTCTTCTATTTCCATTTCTGCGACGCCGGGACCCATTCCACGAACGTTTCCGCTGAAGGCGTTTTTCAAAAGGTCTTGCCCAGCACCGTAGAGCTTCAATTCTGCGGCTTTTTTGGCGGCTTCTTGGAAGGTGTTCCATGCGAGTTTATGGATCTCTGGATTCGACCCGCCTTTTTCGTGCACTGTTAGAAGTTGAAGGTCGTCTCCGACGTGAAAAACATAGTAACTATTTATTAGTCCGTCTTCTCTGGCTTTCTTAAGATTTTTCTCTCCTATGCTAAGCAACGGTTCAGGAACAACATGATGGCCGGCTAACGAGCCCACATCACATTTGATCAGGGAAATTGTGGTTTTTCTCGGCATCTTACATCACTTAAACACGGTTTCCGATGTAGAGTTAGTCATCGCCCTTAAAACATTTCCGAAAGAAAACACGCAATTAAAATAATTCTTGCGCTAAGATAAGCTGGTGAAGGGCTGTGGAGAAGCTGAGAGCAGTGTCCGTGAAGATACCTGAAGAAGTCTACAAAGAAATGATCTTGCGCATCCCAGAGGGCGACAGAAGCAATTTCATCCGAGAAGCAATAACGGAAAAACTTCAAAAAACGCCAAAACCTGACAAAATATTAGAACTGGAAAAAAGACTCGACAAAATGGAGGAGGAATTCTCGGAGATCAAAAGATCTCTTGCAGATTTGGAACTGCTCACCTATGGACAGGGAAAAACGAATCCACACACTTTTTGCATAGACGAAATAGACCACAAAATAATGGATTACCTCATGCACTACAAAGGCGCAACCACACCAGAGTTGGCTGATTATCTGAAGACGAACAGATGGCTGATCTTGAACAGGCTGAGAAGAATTCAAAGAACATCAAAAAAACAGCTTGGAAAACCCATAGTAGAATATTACTCGGGAGAAAAATCCGGGAAAAAACGGGCTTGGTGGATAAACGAAGAACTGATGGAAATATAAGGCTTGCACAACAATTAATTTTTAGCATTATCTAACTCTTACCTGAGGGCCCGTAGCCCAGCATGGATTAAGGCGCCGAATCATCAACAAGTGATGCGCAAGCCTCCGGGCGCCAGCGAGAGAAAGCCGGAGAACAGGGGTTCAAATCCCCTCGGGCCCGCCATCTCATGTGGAGGGCGAATATCATGAAAAGGTTACTATTTCCCTGTTGTCACCTCAACTTTTCTCTCCAGCGTATTAGAATACTACTTTCAATGACTTTCATAGAGATGAAAGAAGATTTGTACAAGCTGATGAGACTGGAAAGTGGGAACAAGCTCATATTTCCATTGACCCTTTTATCAAAGGGTTTCCGAAACACAAGCAAGGAGATGTCAGAAATTGACTCGTAAGCTTATCATAAGGGGATTTCTACATGTCAAACCGACAGCCTACGGAAGAGAGGTTTCGCTTAACATGAGCAGGAAAAAGGAAATAGAGGAACTTATTGCCAAATATTTTGAACAAATTTAAATGAAAAGCTCAGAACCGCCCGAAAGTCAAAAGTTGGAGTTAGAATAAAAATGGAGAGATGTTATTAAGGGTAGAGGTGGAAGATTTGGCGATTTCAAGAGAGGAATTGGCGAAGATCATTGATTCTACGCTTGTTAAACCCACCGTTACGAA
>DAOVFC010000044.1 GCA_030668645.1 Candidatus Bathyarchaeota archaeon | reverse complement strand
CTTTGCTTATCTCTCTCCACTATGCAAGAGTGTTGTTTCACCAGTTCTCTTTTATGAAAGCTAGAGACAGAACATGGTTTTTGCTTGGAGGTTATGCTGTATGGTTAGGATTCAGTGTAGGGTTTCTAGGAAACGTTATCTCGGAAGCAAACAGGTGTACGAGTATGAACGCATGAGCCTGCATATTCCCCGCAGATTCCACAACAAAGTTAAGCCCTTCCTAAAACAAGATCTAGACATGCAAGTAACCACAAAAGAAGACTCTCTAATCATCACGTTGACCCCCATAAAACGTTTCGGCACGCCGAAAACACCCCCTAAAAACAGGCTCAAAAAACTCTTGGGACACAAAAAGATCGACAGCACCATGAAGTACACGCAGCTGGTCCACTTCAAAGACGACGAGTTTGACGTCGCGACGGCAACGACTATAAAGGAGGCTAAACCGCTTGCGGCAGCAGGCTTTGAATACATCACGGAGAAAAGCGGCATAATGCTCTGGCGAAGACCAAAAAGATTCAATGTTTAAAGGACGAATTTAAATGTTTAATGCTATAAACCCTTTACGAAACGCTGTAATTTTAAAGCATGACTTTCCACTTGAAAGATGAAAGCTGCTGTTTTTAACAGCTAGCGATATATCTGCATGTCAATAAAGGTTATTTCGTTCTATGACGGCTAAAAAATGGATGGTGTTAGAATTGATTTCGTGGAAGCACTCATTTGAGAGAATAAACGAAGAGTATGAGATTGTGAAGAGGAAGAAGCAAGCTTTGGACGATTTGCTGAGCACTGAAAAGATTTCGCAGTCCACTTACGACTCATTCAACCAAGAGATGAACGACGCAGTAGCGGAAATCGAGAAACAACAAAAAGCCTTGCTTGAGAAAATGAATTCAAAAGTCAATGATCTTGAGCAACAGGTTAAAATCTTAGAGACGCTTCTCGCAAACTTTGAAATTAAGCACGTGACAGGCGAGATAGATGAAGAAATTTATCAACGCAAAACAGAGCTTTTGTCAATAGGGCTTGAGACTGCGAGGCAAGAACTGGATGTCACTAAAGAGAGTGTGAATCAGTTTTCAGGCGACATACAGATAACGGAAGCAATCGCGCCTCCCCCAACTCCGGAGACAATCACGCCGCAGGAAATAGAAACACAGCCTGCAGAAGAGGTTACAGCTCTTCAGCCTGAAGTTGAAGTTACGGAAGAAATAGTTCCGACTGAGGAAGCTGAAACTGAGGGTGAGGTCGCTGAGGAAGCAGAAGAGGAAGCAGTGGAGGAAAGTCCGCCGGAGTATCCTGTAGCGTCCGTAGAGGCTAGTGAAGCAGAATCCTTTGAGAACCCGGAAACTTCACAGGAAACGTTACAAAGCCCAGAAGAATCACAATCAACGGAAACGGAGACAGAAGAAGAACAAGAAGAGTAGCAATCGAAACCAACTTTCTCTTTTTTCTATCGTTAAAAATTAATAAGCAGAGTTTTATATCCGCTGCTTTTTATTCTCGGCTTGAGAGAGTAGAATTGTTCGAAAAAGTAGTCATGACATTTCATGAAAAGTTTAAGCAGTATGATTTGGGCGAGGGACATCCTTTTAGGGGAGACAGATTCGTAAACGCGGTGCGGTTTTTTGAAAGACAGGGGTTGCTAAGTCTTCCTCAAATAACTCTTGTTGAACCACAGCCAGCTTCAAGAGAGGATTTGTTGAGGATTCATGATTCAAGCTACGTTGATCTGATTTTTCGTTTGGCTAAGGAAAACAAGCCCTATGACGTTGAGACGCCTGTTTCTCCTGAGATTCTTGAAGCCGCCATGCTTATTGTTGGCGGTGCTATTAGATGTGGTAAAGCTGTTTATCAAGGAAAAGCGAAGCGCACAATTTCGTTAGGCGGCGGTTATCATCACGCTGGAAGAAGTTACGGGGGCGGGTTCTGCATATTCAATGATATAGCGGTTTTAGTCGAATATTTAAGAGAAAAGTATGGCGTTAAACGCTTTTTGGTGTTGGATTACGATGTACACTTTGGAAACGGTACAAGCGACATCTACTTTCGAGACCCTGCCGTTCTGTACGTCTCTCTGCATCAAGACCCACGCACACTCTATCCCGGAACTGGGTTTGTTAAGCAGATTGGAGGAGGCGAAGGGGAAGGCTACAACGTTAACGTGCCGCTGCCTCCTGGAACAGGTGATGACACGTATCTTTACGCCTTAAACGAGATTTTTGTTCCTTTGGCTGAAGAGTTTAACCCTGAGGTCATTGTTGCAAATGGTGGAAGCGACCCGCATTTCGCGGATATGCTTGGAAATCTAAGGCTCACCGTTAAAGGCTTTTTCAGTTTGTCTCGCGTGATCAAGGAGACCGCGGACGAGGTTTGCGGTGGGAAAATTGTTTTGATGCCTGGGAGCGGATACAATCCCACAGTCTTGCCTCCCTGTTGGTACGCGCTTGTGGCCGGCGCAGTTGGCTTAGAGGAAATCAATGTTAAGGATCCTTATGATCCACCGACCGAGCCTCCACACTGCCGTAGTGTAGTTGAAAATACAGTTGACAAATTAAAAAGTCTGCTAAAGAAGAATTGGGCGTGTTTCAGATAGGTTAGCTACTCCTTTTTCTCGGCTGGTTTAGCGATGACCGCCGTTCCGTAGGTTGCGAAAACCGTTGCCGTTCCTTGAAGTATGTCGCTTGTTTCAAAATCCGCGCTGAGGACGGCGTTTGCACCCATCCTCTCCGCGTTTTCAACGAGTCTATCCAGCGACTCCCTTCTCGCTTTCTCACATTCTGAAGTGTAAGACGTTACTTCTCCTCCGAAGATGCCTTCGATTCCAGCGATGATTTTTCCGCCAACCCCTCTCGTTCGCACGGTCAATCCGTGAACTTCGCCTAACACCTTCACGATTTCGTATCCTGGCAAGGTTGGAGTTGTAACCACTATCAGCTCTTTTCCGCTCATCTCAACAAACCTCCTTTAGTATTTTATAGTTGAGGATATTAATTTGGATTGCTGAATAACTCTGCGAAAGGGATGTCTAAATGGAAAGTGTAGAAAAGATTCGTGAACAGTTTCCCATAACTAAAAATAAGGTGTTTTTGAATCATGCTGCCCAGTCTCCGCTTCCAAAGCCAGTGGCAGACGCTGTACACAGATACGTTGATGATTTCTCAGATTTTGGAGCAACCTCAATCGAGTGGAATGACGGAGGAAAACCATTATTCGCAAAACTGATCAACGCAAAACCATGCGAGATAGCTTTTGTCGAAAACACCTCGGTTGGCTTGAACATCGCGGCGAATATGCTGAGTTATCCGCGTGGTTCAAAAATTGTCACAACGGATCTGGAGTATCCGTCGGTTGTCTATCCTTGGCTACGCAAAAGTTTAGGTGTAAAGGTGCACTACGTCAGGAACGTTGACGGAAAAATCTTGTTGGAACACATGGAGAAAGCAGTTGACGACAAAACAGTAGCCGTCGCCGTGAGTCATGTCGAGTACGTCAATGGTTTCCGTCATGACTTGGGAGCCTTGAGCGAGATAGCCCATGAACACGGAGCCTTCTTAATCGTTGATGCGATTCAGTCCGCGGGTGCAATGCGGATAGACGTTAAAAAGGATGACGTGGATTTCCTCACGTCCGGATGCTACAAATGGCTTCTAGGTCCACCTGGAGCTGGCTATCTCTACGTTAAAGAGAACCTTATCGAAGGATTTGAGCCTCCGTTTGTTGGCTGGGCAAGCGTTAAGCCAGAAATTTTTGAAACAATCGATTTCTGGGACATATGGAGCCTGAGGCTTTCGGAAACCGCAAGTCGCTTCGAAGTTGGCTCGCCGAGCTTCATAAGCCTCGTAGGTGCAACAGAAGCGCTAACAATGCTGCTGGATTTCGGAATTGAGAACGTTGAAAGAAGAATACTGAGCTTAACCAGCCATTTAGTAGAGGAGCTGAAAGCTTTAGGGTTAACGCTTCAAACTCCAGAGGAACAGCGGTACCGTTCGGGAATAGTCAATTTCAAGATAGCTGAACCCCAAGAAGTGGCGGAGAAACTGAACAACAAAGGGATAGTTGTTTCTGCGAGGGCTCACGGAGTAAGGGTTTCACCACACTTTTACAACACTGAAGGGGAGATTGACAGGTTGATAGAGGATATTAAGGTGACTGGCGGACAACGCGAATGATAGCGGTGTTATTTGATTTGGAAGGCACGTTAGTTCAGACCCCATGGGAAGACCCAGAACATGTTCTTGAGTTTAGACGCCGAACCAGAAGAAAGCTGATAGAGCTTGGAGTTCCGTTCAGCGTGCTTAAGGGGGATAGAACGCTCTACGATAATGCGGAATAAAGCTTCCGAATATGTTGAAAAGCATTTCAGCGAAGCAGAAACTAAAAGATTCAAAAAGGAAATAGAAAAATTCCTTAGACACTATGAACTGGATGCAGCAAGGCGCGCGAGAGAAGAACGCCCCACAGGAAACGTGAAAAAGTACATAGACTTGATCAGTAGAACACCGGTCACGGGGTTTTTTGGATGAAGAACTGGTTTCTTACGCTGGCTCGCTTCTTCAACTGCCGCAGGTTTGGACGATAGGCGGAGTCTACACTCATCTAGATCATAAGAACGAAGGCTACGCAACATTAACGACTTCAGCGGTAACAGAAGAAGCGTTGAAAAACGCAGAGGCAGCCGCGTTATTTGTTAGGCCAGACAACCGTCCAGCCATCAGAGCCTACGAGAAAAATCGGTTACGTGAAGATAGGTGAAAAACTGTGGGTTGACGTAGGAACAGGAAGGAAACCTTGAAGCCTAGGCATATCTGTGCAAAATATCTTTGAGCAATTCTATTGCAGACCACGCGGCAAGTGCGCTTGTCCTTGGGTTTTCTGGATGTGAGTCATTTGCAAATCTTAGAAGCATTTCACCATGTTTCCATCTGAGTTTGATCTCATGCACGTTTCTACTCACCTTCGGATCTGAAATTACTCTCACCTTCACCTTTTCGGGTTGAGTTGTTAAAGCCAAGGTTGCTGCGACATTCATTCCTCTTGGAAAAAGCCTAACAGCCTCCTCAGCGGTTCCCTCATACACCAGTTTTTCTTCGAGATTATCTATGTCTAAAGCTCTAGGGTTTTTTCTCGTAGTTAGAA
>DAOVFC010000053.1 GCA_030668645.1 Candidatus Bathyarchaeota archaeon | reverse complement strand
CGGCGATTCGCTTTACCAGTCCCCCGCCTCTTTTTATGGTGTCTCCAAACTTTTCCTCCTCAACTGAGAGGATTTCCATTATTTCATTTCGCATCTCCTTGAGATGCGGGTAATCCCTAGACCAGAAGTCGATCTGCATGTCCATGATGTCGTAGAGCTTGTCTGGAATGCCTAACATCTTCAGAATCCTGTAGACTCTACGGAAAAGAAGTCTCGCTAGGTAACCTTCTTGGATGTTTGACGGAACAACACCCTCTGAAAGTACAAAGCTCAGGCATTTCGTGTGATCTGCAACAGCGAAAACGCTTTCAATCGGAAGCAAAAATTCGTCTAACTCGTTCACCTGCATTCCAACAACTTTCGCTATTCTCTTCCTAGCTTCAAGTCGACTCGCTGTTTTATCCAGGCTCACCAAGCCGGAAACCTCCGCCACCTTCGTCAACAAATCATCGCCGACTTCGCCTATTCCAGCCATTTCAAAAATCTTGTCAAGCAAGCCTCCGTAAACCACGTGGAAACAGCTCGGTGTCCCCTGTGAAAGCCATGCATAACGGTCTATGCCGTACCCAGTGTCCACGGTGCGTATGGGCAACTCTATGAACTCGCCGTTGACAACCTTGTACTTCATGAAAACAAGCGTGGCAACCTCCAAACCTCGGACGATGCATTCAACATCTGGACCCGCGTTCCCTCCGCCGACCCAAACATCCTCCTTGTAAACAACTTCCTCGGATTTCACTCCCAGTTCCTTTGTAATGAACTCGTGATGGTATCTTACGGTCTGATCCTTCCAGTAAATTTCCTTGTCGGGATAGTTGAACGCGTGGTGTCCGCCCATCTCAAAAATTGTCAAGTGCCTGCCAAAGGTTGGTCCGGTGTTGGCTATGTCAACCAGCCGTATGCAGGGTTGAACGATTACAAGCGGATTCGCCGGCGGCGGAGCAATTCCCTCCGTGACGTACGGTTGAAAGTCGATGATGCTTGCGTGTGTTAAGTAGATGTCTCCTCTCCACCTCGCCACCACGGGGTAAGGCTTAACCCGTTCGTGTCCACGCTTCTCGAAAAAAGACAAGAAAGCTTCACGCATCTCACGTAAATCGTAACTTCTTTTTGTAGGCGGATTGTTTATGAAACCGTAAAACGCGCAGCCTTCTGGGGTGGCTTCCATGCACGTTTCTTGGTCTGGATTCTGCGTCCAGAAGTATTCCTTGCATTTTGGACACAGTTTTCTAACGTAACCGTTTTCCTTGAAGAACGGAACACTGTACTCCTCTTCTGGGAAGCGTTTCAACTGTTAAGCGTCCTCCATGGTAGACCAGCACTTTTCAGAGGTTAGAGTCTACCGCACATTTAACCGTTTATACAAACTAAGTCTCTGTTCTTAACTCTTTAATATTTTGAACCTTATATTGCAATAGAGAATATGCGAAGGATGACACATGAGAAGGTATCTGTCTCTCTCGGGAGCAGCTTTGGTTGCAGCTGGAATATTCATCTTCATTTACGCCTCAGAAAGAAACTGCATAATCGCCCTTCTCACTCAAGGGCGGTTAACGTTTTGGACGGCAATCGAGGTCATAGGAGGAATCATCGCCTCAATCGGTTTTTTCATCGCCGTGTTTAGCATAAAATATGCTAACCAAGCTTGAACCCTAGCGCGAAGCCAGCCGCGAAGCTTCCTACGAAAGGCAGAACGGATACTAAGCCGATAAGCCATCCAGCTGCTTTACCAGCAAAACTAAGCAAACCAGTTAGCGCATCAAAAAGCTTTGCATAGTTTATGTCGATTATTCCGCTGTAGCCTAAGTATAAAAGAAGGATGAAGAATAAGCCGATTAAGATGACTACGAGTTTGCTTATTTTCTTTGCGGCGTATCCAACTGTGAAGCCGCCTATTCCGCCGACGCCCAACTGATAAACCAACGGGGATAAAACTTCGCTCATTAAGTTTTTCCTCTTAACTTACGTAAATGCACACATTGATTTAAATGATATTGCCTATAATTTTACAAATCATATTGGCTGGATGGAGGTGAAAGCTGTGGACATGTTTGAGATATACCTGCTAAACTTGCTGGTTACCTTAGGAATGTTCGTTGTTTTGATTTTCAGAGCTTGGATTGAACTGAAAAATTATAAAATGATGTGGAAGGAACTGGAGTGGCGACAGACGTATCAGGCTGTTGGACGTGTGCTCAAGGCTGAACAAGACATGTTTTCAAAAATGGAAGGCGGCGACGAACTGTACCGACTGCTGTGCGAGATGTTCAAGGTGCGCGAAGACTAGCCTAGGGAAAATGCCACAAATCAATCAGTTCTTTAACTGGCACACGCCGTTTTTCCATCCCGTAACGCCTCAGCGGCTTGGTTAGATGTCTCTGAGATCTTGGAGAAGTCATATAGAGAACCCTTTTGATGTCACGTCTCATTTTAACCTCTACTTTAGAAACATCAGCGTATCGTCCGCCGCATCTCTCACATCTGAAACCCTTGTCTCTACCCATAGACTTCAACCGCTTGCCACACTTGGGGCAGAGAGGGTTCCGCAGAACGGTTTTGGGTGCGAGCCTGAGCACCTTGATTTTTTCGAGATTTATCGTTAAAGGATGCCTCTGCGAAGCACGGACACCACCATAGACTTCAACGTGATCCCCAGCTATAAGCTTCACAGCCGCTTTACGCAGAGCACCTGTAGGCTCGTAGGCTGCGCAGTCAACTCTTGCACCATCGTCTTCAATCGGAAAGATCACGTGCCGCCTCGGAACCATTTTCGGGTCAGCCGCCACGGTTCCCCTAGTAATCACCGGATTGTGCGGTTTTATCTGGCTTAGCCGCTCAACGCGTTTTAAATGAGCATCCGTCCCCTGATTCGTGCGAAAAATGACCCATCTCTCCACGGGTTCAAGCGGCTTAACCATCTCAAACGCTTTTTTCACAACCTCTGGGGTTTCGCCTCTGATGCCGAAGAGAATGGGGTCTGGACCGCGTGGAGTGATGAGGACTCTGCGTTTTTCTGGGTCGACGTTGTTAAACGTGTATGGTGCGGTCGCCTTATCCATCTCAATGATTGAGGATTCGTCAACCCTTCTTTTAGAACCACGGTTCTCTGGGGTGCGGTACACAAGAACCTCATAGGTGTAGTCGCTTTGAAGGGTTTCGCCAACCGCTGCCAAACCGCCGATGATTCCACGACACCTTTTGAAACCCACAGACTCCGCTCTAAACCTCTTCACAAGTTTCAACGCGTCTTCAAGGTTCACAATCCCCGTTATTGTCTTTCTAGCGAACGTTTTGACCTCTATTGGGATTCTTTCCTTTCCAAAGAAGACTATGCCAGGGTCTGTTCTCATATACCCTAAATCTGAGTGTTCCTCCACCTCACTTATCACAGTCTCTTTGATCCTCTCTTCTACGCTTTCGTCGTACCGTATTCTCAGGCATAACGCCCCGTTTCCTCTAGTCTTCCAAGGAACATTCGGATTCAATCTGATAAGGTTTGGATAGTCGATGAATTTGGCTCCTAACTTTTGCAGTTTTTCCACGAGAAGCGCAGTGACATATGTAGTGCATCCTCTTCTCGGCGAATCCGTGTCATCCAATCCTATGTGCATCACTTTTATGGTCATTTGTGGCGACCTATTGCCTTCTCGTGAATTAGAATTAAAGGGATGTTAAAAGATTATTTGATAAATATAAGAAAAAAATGTGGTGTCTATTTTTGTTCTTCAACTACAATCATCGTTAGCGTCGACCTAACCTTGTCAAGTCTTCTGACACGCCAAGTCACGATTTCCTTGAGCTTATCCATGGTGTCTGCTTCCACTCTCGCAACTATGTCGTACACTCCGTAAACCGCGTAGGGTTCTTTTATCCCTTCAACCGTTTTCAATTTCTTCAGCACATCCGCTTCCGAACCTATCTCCGTGTTTATCAGCACAAACGCTTTTGGCATATAATCTCCTCGAACTATTGTTGCATCGATGCGTTAAAATAGTTTACTATACTTCCTAAAACTAAGCTATGATGTTTCCTTTGATTTCGTGAATAAAATGGATACCCTTATCTTTTATTTCAAAATACTACACTGTAGGTTTTAATTATGTTGGAAGGAAGCGAAGCAAAAATCACGATCACAAGCCGAGAGATGCGTGCTTTGGATATGAACGCCGAGTACTTCGGAGTTTCTAGGCTTCAGATGATGGAGAACGCCGGGCGCAACATAGCGTTAGAGGTTGTTTCAAGATTTGAACCAGACACGCAGGTTGCGATTTTCTGCGGTTTAGGCGGGAACGGAGGCGACGGCTTTGTCGCCGCCCGCCATCTACTCGCGATGGGGTTTAAGGTCACAATCGTTCTCGCTGGAAAACCCGGAGAAATCTCCAGCAAGGAAGCGTTAGAGAACTGGAACGCCTTACAGCTTCTAAATGAAAAGCTTCCGATACACGAGGTTTATGACACAGCAGTTGTACCAGAAGTGAAAGCGGACATAATCATCGATGCACTGCTCGGAACAGGTACAAAGGGAAAGCTGCGACCGCCCATACTTCAGCTTGTTCAGAGAATAAACAAGACGAAGGCTTTCCGCATAGCAGTTGACGTGCCAACTGGAATCGATGCGGACACCGGTGAAATCCTAGGTGAAGCGGTGAAAGCCGACGTAACAATAACCTTTCACAGGCTCAAA
>DAOVFC010000059.1 GCA_030668645.1 Candidatus Bathyarchaeota archaeon | reverse complement strand
CCCACATAGTCTTCGAGGCCTTTAACGTGGAAGAGAAGCCGTTCAGGCTTTGGAAGGCCGTTGTTGTCTTTGACATCTGCAATAAGAGCGTCAGGACTGAGGCCAGCTCTATTTGTGAAACGCCATATGCAGTCTGTGTATAGATAAAGTGTCTTGGCGCTACCCGACCTATATCGTAATAGGTAGTGAGCAAGTTTAAGGAGCGTTTTGTTCTCGAATACGTATGGAATAAGCAGCGGTCTCTCGCATGAAAGGCTGGCTATAATGTATTCAACCATTCCCTTTTGACCGGTGGCGTATATCTGTTGTATGGGTATTTCTACGGGCTTCTTGAGCTTGTAGCCGCGGGGGCTTCTCTCTAATATGAATTTGCCGTCTTGAATTCTTCCTAGGTCGGTTAGGCTTTTGATGTCGTGATGCGTTAGTTGCTTGGGCTTGATTATGAGCTGGGTGTTCGGTGTTGTTTCTACGACGACCGGCTGAGTCTGTATATTTAATATGGTCCTTTCGACTGGTTTTGCAGCTCTGGCAGAGTTAGTTGGGCGCTTCATAGTTAATCATCCTCGTACCAGCGAAGGATTTTCTCGATGGCTTCATTGCTGTAGTCTAGTCTGCGCAGTTGTCTCAGAAGTCGTCGTTTCTGAATGCAGTTTCGAATGGCTTTGAATATAGTGAATGTTTTCATGGCCTATTTCCTCCTGCATAGGAGCCAGCTGGCGGTTGCTAGGCACACTGAAGCGACATTAAAGCCGTATGCGATGATTCCAGTCGCGTTGACAGCGATTTTTTCGAACGTTTTTCTCTATCTCTCCTTTGTCCTTTTGTACGCTAGTACTATTGTACACAGTAAAGCATTTAAACGTTTAGGTACTATGGTACATGTAAGCAGGTGAAACTTAATGGGAAGAATAAATGCTACCATACCCGATGATTTAGAACGAAAGCTAAGAGTAAAAGCAGTTGAGAAGTTTGGAGGAAAGAAAAGGGCTTTAGGTTTAGCCGTTGCTGAAGCTGTAAAGCTTTGGCTGCGACAGCAAAAATAGTTAACGCCCATCTGTGACAGATTAACCAACTTTCTTCATCTCTAGTATGTCGCTTTTGAGGACGACTAGACCGCTTTCTAAGCGCTGGGCCGTCTCGTGGGGAAGCTTCACGCAGCTCCGGTCCCAGAGAACCAAAACTGCTTCATCGTTTTCTTTGGCGATCCAACCAACGGTTTCGCGTATTGAAGGCTTGTAGAGGCTTGAATCGGCATTTCTGAACAAAACGTGGTCACGGTAACGAATATAAACAATGATGTCCTTCCATATGCGTTCTGAGCCGCATTCTGGACAGTGCTGTATGGGGACCTGGTGCAGCCCACTGGGCTGAGCGGAATTGCCCTTTTTTAAGCCGCTTTTTTGCCGAGTGGCGCCTCTATGTAACGCCGGTGGAAGACCATGCCCAAGAAATTCTCCCGTCGCCATGAATGCGGACTCCTTTTAAGTTTGAGGCTTTCTTTTTTCGTTGTCGCCGCGCTCCACGGCCTTTCTAACCTTCTCTAGATCCAACGGCTGAATCATGACAACATCGTTAAAAAAGAGCTCCACGTCGTCGCCCAGCTTCAAGCCGTGAGCGTTCAGAAACTTTCGTGGCAAGGTCACGCCGATTGAGTTTCCAACTTGGACGACTTTCCTTATCGTTTTTCCCAAGATTTTGTGTTCTGGCATTTCTAACACGTAAGAAAACGTTATAACGTTGAACCGTTATAACCGTATCCAATGAGCATACAGTCAGTATGGTCGGAGTGTCAGTATGGTTCGAATGAGAAATGAAGTGTTGGAAAACCTGAACAGGCTGAAAGTTCTAAATACGCTCCGTTTGTATAGTGGCGCTAGGTTCGGAGAGGTGATGAAGGCAGTAGGGCTTAGCCGAGGGGTCGTCGCCAAGCACCTGCGAAATCTAATGGCTGAAGAAAGCGTTTTAAAGGATCAATCACGGCGTTACCACTTAACCGGGAACGGCGAGAAAAGAGCGTTGTTGCTTGAGGAAATAATTCGAGGAAGAAAATGGTTGACAGATATTTCTTTACCTGACATAAAACTGCTCGCCATGGAAGGCGTTCCGACCGTCACTTTCAATGGTGGTGACCAAAACGCGATACGCGATGTCTATGGTCACTTTCAAAGTTTTGTGGAAGCAGCCAAAAATGAAGGATTCGATGTCGCCGGGACTTTAAGGTTTTCGCGCAAAACAAAAGATACCTGACCAAGAACTAAGATACCTCGGTATCTGAGAACCAAAAGTTTTAAGTTCTACAGAAAGAAACTTATCTTGAGCATAAACCGCGAAGTATTCGAACATAGGGATCTCGCCACCGTGACGGTTACGTTGCCGTCACGGACTAAACAAATTTTATCCGAACCATACTAAGTGTATGTTCACCTGATACTGTTATTTTTGCCGTTTTGTTAAAGATAGGCTAGGCGTTATCCCTATGATATCAAATAGAAGGAATTATTGCCCTAGCAAAGCGTCAACAAGCCAAGAAAGCCACCGTCAAGAGCCGAGAACAATCAGCAATGTTTTCGGTCTGTACGTTGATAAGATTTTAGGTGAGTTGAACACGACTTTCAGCGTTATGCACCACAAAATTTTCCGTGGATCCTGGAACAACAGCATGACAGCCAAACTCAGAAGAAACCAAGTTACAACAGACTGGCAACAGGGAGAATATGAATTTTACATGCCTACACGAGCAGAAGAAGAAAGAGATTGCCTACAGTTTTACCGCATCATCGTGAAGGTGTTGCCAAAGCTGGACAGGCAAACCATAGACAAATCATTACTGGAAATGCAGAAACCCCGCTTAAGCCCCGTCGGAAGCATAGACAGTGAACTCATCGTTTTTGTGGCGCCATACAGAAGTGAAACTGCAAGACAAGAACGTCAATCATGGCGTTACGGCGGAAAACTACGCGGATTCAGACACGTTAAAAAGAACGGCTACCTCACAGCCATAATCATCAACCCGTCACCGCTGATCTGTTTGAAAAGACTCTACACCATAATCATTAAATTCTTGAAATCCCGCATCGCCGGCCTATTGAAGAAACTTGATTTTCAGCCGTGGCAATATGACTATAGAAAGAAAGAGTACCTCTATTATAGCGTGCTTATTCGTATAATAGAGGGTTTCAGTTACCTTATTGCACAGAGTCTCAAGGTTCTTTCTCATTCGTTGAATTGGCTTCTTAAACGATATCGACAGACGCTCCGGGCGATTGGACGAGAAAATATGGTTCAAGAAGCCATGCACAAGCTTCGTGACCTTAAAAACATCTTCAGGTTCTTGGGCGTCAAGGAAGAGAGTAAACTAGCATTGATCGAACAGGCTTTAACAACATCAGCCACAGGCATGGTGACAGTGCATGCACGTCGCCCTTGGAAGTTTCAGCCCAAGCCACAACAAAATAAGGCGTCGCCGCAGGAAAGGGGGGATCCCCAAACCTTTGTTGATCGCCTGGCACATGCGAAACCGTTGAACCATCCGCCTGACAAGGCTAGAATCAGCTGGGGTGTCTCAAATGGGTAAGAATAGTTACAGGGTTCGCGGCTACCTTTCAGCCAAGAAGGATAAGGGCTTAGTTGTTGTTTGCGTCAGTCGTCAAGGTTCCAAACGGTATTTGATTGCAGACTTGAATGAAGCGCTTGCGGTTTTGACTGGAAGACAAGCCTTCACACGGCTTAAAGAGAAGGTGAGGGCTGA
>DAOVFC010000060.1 GCA_030668645.1 Candidatus Bathyarchaeota archaeon | reverse complement strand
AAATTTAATAAACAATAGCTCTGATACTTGTTGTTAAAGGTGCGTGTGAAATGAAGAAGAAGCTGATGGAGATACTGGCATGTCCAATTGACAAATATCATCCGCTTGAACTGCATGTTTTTGAAGAAAAAGAAGAGATAGTTGAGGGGTTAATCGTTTGCCCAAAATGTTCAAGATGGTATCCTATACGCGATGAAATTCCAGAGATGCTGCCTGACGAACTGCGCAAAGAAAACGAGGATTTGCCGTTTCTAAGAAAGTGGAAGGAAAAAATTCCAGAAAAAATACTGTTGGAAGGTAAACCCTTCAATCTTGAAAGCGAAATGAAAAAGAAAACATAATCATCCTTCCGTATTTACTTTAACTTTATCACTCTGCCCTTTGCCGAAGATTTCAAGGCAGCCTCGGCTATCCGCAGAGCTTTTAAACCGTCAACTCCCGTTATCAACGGTTTCTCTCTTTTCAAGACGCAGTTTACGAAGTGCCGAAGCTCCAGTTTCAAGGGTTCTCGCCACAGATGCCTCGGCTGCACCGTCTCCTTCGCATCCTCAACCATTAACTCCTGCGTGATATAGTCAAGCTTCATTATGGCTTTGCTTCCGGTGACTATTAAAGTCCGAGTCTTGTACGGCGTCAACCAGTTCGACTCGATAAAAGCGCTCTTTCCACCTTCAAAAGTAAGCATTATCTGAGCGTAGTCTTCAAACTTTTTATGCCGCATGCTCCCGGTTTTCCCGTAAACAGCAATCGGGTCCTCGTTGAAAAGGTATCTGATCACGTCTATGTCATGGATCGCTATGTCTTTGACAACCCCCACATCGCCTATTCTCTCAGGCCATTGAGAAACTCTTTTCGCTGTGGCACATACAAGATTGCCGATTGCTTTGTTTTCAATCGCCTCTTTGATGTGTCGGATGCCTGGGATGAACCGCATTAGAAAGCCCACCGTAAGACATAATCCTCCTTTTTCCGCTGTTTCCAGCAGTTTTTCCGCCTGTCTCGTGTTCGTTGCCATGGGTTTTTCGACTAGAACGTGTTTTCCGGCTTTCAAAGCTTTCAGTGCCTCTTTTGCGAGGCTTGTTGACCATGTGCATATGCTTACCGCCTCAACGTCTCCTCTTTTCAGCAGTTTTCCAACGCTTGTGTAAGCTTTCACGTCAAATCGTTCGGCAACAGCCCTAGCCCTTTCACCGTTCATATCGCACACGGCTAGAAGCTCTGTTTCTTCTAACTCCTTGAAGTTCCTTGCGTGATTCCGCCCCCAGAAACCCGTTCCGATAACCGCTACACCTAACCTTTTCATCTCGTCCAGACTCCTCTTCCTAAACCACGGTATATGAAACCTTCCTTTTCAACTTTATCCGGCTTGACAACGCATCCAAAATCAACAACAGCCACAGGCATCTTCACCATGACTTTTAGCCTTTTTAGGCTTAACCGTTTAAACCGCTCATGACCGATCAGTATTACCACGCAGTCTGCGCCCTCCAACGCTTTCGTCAAAGTTTTTTGAGCAGGATATCCCATCTCGATTAATTCTCTGCTTGAAAAATAGGGATCGTAAACGCTGACTTTGGCACCTTTGGCCGCCAGCTTTTTCACGAGCTGTCTCACCGATGCTCCGGGAGGGCATTTCAAGTTGGGAACTTGTGAAACTCCCAGCAGAGAAATTTTCGCCCTTCTCAAGGGTTTTCCACAGCTTCTTAACGCCTGTCTAATCAAACTGATTGCATGTTTTAACGCTTCCTCGTTCATTTCTCTGGCAACCGTTGAAGTTCGAAGCTTAACGTTTAAGTTTTCAGCCTCTTCTAGGAGAAGGTAAGACTCTTTTCGAAAGTTTCCACCAGTAATTGCAGGAGATGCAAAACAGACACCCGCACTGGCTTCTATGAGCCTTTCAGCTTCAGAGTAGTCTACACCTAATTTTTCGCAAAAAACCGCAAGTTCATTGGCTAATGCGAAGTCAACATCATGATGTACAGCCTCGAAAAGTACTGCTGTTTCCACAGTTTTTACGTCGCTTGCTTCCACCACTCCGTTTTTGGCAATTGCTTTTAAAACCGTTGAAGCGGCGTTTAAGCTAGCTTTGTCCGTGGCTGCAACAATCCGCTTGGAGTTCTCTAGCTGCTCTAACGTTTGCCCGTTCAAAACTCGAGTCGGGCTGAAGGCTAAACCGAAACCCGCTCCAGCTTTTAATCCAGAAGTGTTTTCCAAGGTCTCCTTGACTAAGCCTTCAACTGTGCCTAGTCCGACAACCCCGATGACTATGACCAACGAGCCGCGATGAAGACCTGAACCCACACGCTTGCACGCGTTTTCTACATCGAAGTAGTTAGCTTTTCTCTTGTCATCCATCCTTGCTGAGGCTGCTATTACTATGATATCGCTTTGGCCGGCGGCTTCTTTCATGTCGTTTGTGGCTTTCAAGTCTCCGGCTTTCACATGATCTTTTAAGACAAGCTCGATTTCACGCCCAAAAAACGGTGCCTTCCCCTTCATGATGCAGTTCACTATGTGCTGGTCCGAGTCTACACAGATGACTTTGAATCCTGCCTCGGCGAAAAGACAAGCGTGGAGAACGCCTATTCGTCCACAACCAACAACGCTGACCGTGTACTTTTTGCGTTTTTCAACGCTGTCAACATCTTCTGGTTTAACACGTAATATTGACACAGACATCTGATTTCTCCTCAGCGGTAACATGTTTCTGAGAAACGAGTTTAACTCTTTAGGCTATTAATCGCCTCTTTAAGTTTTAAACCATACTCTTGGACAAGCCCCACGGCTTTTTCCTTGTCTTTTGCTTCTGCGTACAGCCTGTAGATTGGTTCTGTCCCGCTTGGTCGCATTAAAATGGCGCTTTTGTCTTCGAACCATATCTTAACTCCGTCAACCGTACTTACGTTTAACCCGACCACTTGTCCAGTCAACTTTTCCAGAACCTTCTCTTTAAGCTCGTTTGGGCATTCCACCTTACCTTTCTCAATGAAATACTTCGGCAGCTCGCTGAGCAATTCAGAGAGTTTTTTGCCGGTTTTAGCCATTATATTCAAAATTAAAGCCGTTGTCATAGCTCCGTCTCGAACCGATTGGTGAGGACCATAGAAAACCCCGCCGTTTTCCTCGCCGCCAAGCTTCGCTTTAAGCTTCTTCATGGTGTGCGAAACCGTTACGCTTCCAACCTTGGTCCACACAAGCTCTCCACCGTAAGCATCCGCTATGTCCCTGACCAACGTTGAAGAACTCACCGGCGTAACGATCTTTTCGTCGGGGTTTTCCTGTAGAAAATATTTCTCTATTAGGGCGAATGTTCTGTCACCCCAGTGGATCTCCCCTCGGTCGTCGACAAAAATCGAGCGGTCAGCGTCGCCGTCGTACGCCACTCCTAGGTCTGCGCCTACAGCCTTGACGGTTGAAGCCAGGTCTTTAAGGTTCTCCGGGCGGGGTTCCGGTCTTCTTCCTGGAAAAGTTCCGTCAATGTTTGCGTTAATCGTTGTGACTTTGCATCCCATTTCTCTCAGTATACGTGGTGCAGCCAGACTGGCTACGCTGTTTGCGGCGTCAACCACGACATGATAATGCCTTTTCTCAATTTCAGCAGCATTTACGTATTTTTTCACTGCCTCCACATAGTCGTCAATTATCCCGGGCAGATCACGTATCGCTCCTATCTCGTTCCATTCTGCATAGCTCATC
>DAOVFC010000057.1 GCA_030668645.1 Candidatus Bathyarchaeota archaeon | reverse complement strand
AGCAAAAAATTAGGGGGGGCTATAGGGGGGTCTATAAAAGAGAGAGACACACACAACCAACATCACAAAATCAAACAACTAGCAGAACTCTTTCAAAGCCTCAACAATCTTCACCGAAGCATTCCCATCCCCGAAAGGATTAGGCAACTCTTTCAACCTCGTTTCCAAACCCTCCATAGCCAAGCATTCTCTCACTTTTCGAACAATCATTTCCTTATCGTTCCCGACAAGCATATTGGCTCCCAACTTCACAGTTTCCACCCACTCTGTTCTCTCTCGAAGCGTAATGCAGAGAGTGTGAAGCCAAAAAGCCTCCTTTTGCAGTCCACCTGAATCAGTGAAAACCATCTTAGAATCTTTTACTAACTGAAGCATCTCATGATATCCAACTGGATCCACAAGCCTCACATGCTTAGCCTCTTTCACTCTTTCTAACAAACCAGTGGCTTTCAATCGCTCCATAGTTCTAGGGTGAACCGGAAAAATCATTGCCAACTCCTTCAATTGAATCACAGCTTCAACTATGTCCTCTAGAGCTTTCGGGTCGTCCACATTTTCAGGCCTATGAACCGTAAGCACAGCGTATTCACCAGCTTTTAAGCCAAGTTTCTCCAGAGCATGACTTCTAAGAGCTCCAGTCATATGCTTCAATAGGGCATCATACATGGTGTCGCCAGTGAGATGTATCTGATCCTCGGGTATACCCTCTTTCGATAGGTTTTTTACACAATTTTCCGTTGTCGCAAACAATATTCGTGAGCAATGATCTGTTAACCGCCTATTAACCTCCTCCGGCATCTTCATATCATAACTTCTTGCTCCAGCCTCAACATGAGCAACTGGCACATGAAGCTTAACAGCCGCAAGCGCACCAGCCAACGTAGAATTCGTGTCCCCGGGAACCAAAACAACGTCAGGCTTCAACTCCTTAATCGTCTTCTCAAGCCCAACCATCATCTTACCCGTCTGCCAAGCATGAGATCCAGACCCAACACCCAAGTTAACTATAGGATCAGGCAACTCCAACTCATCAAGAAATATTTTCGACATCTCAAAATCATAATGTTGCCCCGTGTGAACTATCTGAAACTCTATTTCAGCATCTTTCGACGCCTCATGAATTATTGGCTCCGACTTAATAATCTGAGGCCTCGCCCCTATAACAAGCATAACCTTCACAGTTTCGCACTCCTCTTCACTATCTTTCCAAAACGCTAAAGCATTATTTATGTGTGTCAAGACTACAATCTAAATGGAGGTTCCTCTGTGAATAAGGCTTACATTCATCCTACAGCGGTTGTTGAAAAAACAGCTACAATAGGAGAGGGCACAAAAGTTTGGCACTTCGTCCACATAAGAGAAAACGCAGAAATAGGCAGAGAATGCGTTCTTGGACACTCTGTTTACGTAGGAAAAGGAGTGGAAATCGGAAACCACGTGAAACTTGAAAACAGAGCAACTGTCTACCAAGGCGTAAAAATTGAAGACAACGTGTTTGTGGGTCCTCACGTCACCTTCACAAATGACCCTTACCCAAGAAGCTCCAGCGCCGATTGGACAATCGTATCCACTCTCGTGAAAAAGGGAGCATCCATAGGAGCAGGCACGATCGTAATGTGCGGTGTCACAATAGGAGAGCATGCGATGATAGGCGCTGGCAGCATAGTGACAAAGGATATCCCATCTCACGCCATGGTATATGGAAATCCAGCAAAAATCAAAGGATTTGTGTGCAAATGCGGCAGACAACTGACAAAGGAAAAAGAGAGACCTAGAGATATTCTAATGAAATGCCCCATTTGTGACAAAAAATATGAGATACCGAGAGAAGACTACGAAATAGTAGAAGATGAAAGGTAACGTTAAAATGAAACGAGCAATACCAATCGCAAAACCAGTTTTAGGAAGAGAAGAAGAGGAAGTCATAAGGAAGGTCTTCCAATCAGGCATGTTAGTTCAAGCGAAAACAGTCAGATCATTCGAAGAAGCATTTGCAAACTACGTAGATGTGAAGCACGGTGTCGCAGTTACAAACGGAACCATCGCCCTAGACACAACCCTGAAAGCTCTCAATATAGGTCCAGGCGATGAAGTAATAGTTCCAGCCTTCTCCTTCGTAGCCACCGGCAACTGTGTTCTATTTCAACGGGCAAAACCCGTATTCGCTGACATCGACGAAAAAACCTTCAACATAGACCCTTCAGACGTAAATGAAAAGATAACTGCAAAAACGAAGGCAATAATTGCTGTGCACTTGTACGGACAGCCAGCAAAAATGGAGGAGTTAAAGGAAATCGCCCAAGATCATGAGTTATTCTTAATAGAAGACGCTGCCCAAGCGCATGGCGCCGAATATAAGGGACGGAAAACGGGAGGCTTGGGAGAAGTTGGATGCTTCAGCTTCTACGCCACAAAAAATATGACTACCGGAGAAGGGGGAATAATCATGGCAAGCAACGATGAATTAGCCAGAAGAGCCCGTCTACTCAGAAACCACGGTCAAACCGAAAAATATCATCACACTATTCTCGGGTACAACTATCGTATGACTGAACTATCAGCCGCTATTGGGCTAGTGCAGCTTAAGAAGCTTGACAAACTTAATGAGAAAAGAATAAGAAATGCAAAAATGCTGAATGAAGGAATCAGGAAGATCCACGGTCTAACCCCTCCATACGTAGAGGAACATGTTAAACACGTTTTTTACCAGTACGTTATCAAGGTAGAAGAAGATTATCCACTAGAGAGAAACGAACTTGCTAAACACCTAGAGAAAATGGGCATTGGCACAGCCGTTCACTACCCAATGCCAATCTACCGACAACCTCTATACCACGGGTTGGGTTATGACAAAACGATTTGCCCTATAACCGAGGAATCATGCAAACGAGTTTTGAGCCTACCCGTCCACCCCTCAGTTGATCACAAAGACATCCAATACATCACAGATGCTTGCACGCACTAAACACATGGAGACATGACAAACTTGGAAATCGTAGTAATCGGCATGGGATACGTAGGCATCCCAGCAGCCGCCCTGTTCGCCAACGTTGAAAACTTCAATGTCATCGGAGTGCAAAGAAAATCCAAACGGTCAGGATGGAAAATCGACTATCTCAACGCAGGCAAATGCCCCATCGAAGGCGACGAACCAGGCCTAGCAGAACTCATCAGCAAAGTCGCGAAAAAAGGCAGCTTCAAGGTTACCGACGACATCTCCGTCTGCAAAAAAGCCAACGTAATTCTCATCGACGTTCAAACACCAGTAGACCAAAACCACATGCCACGATACAAGTCACTAAGAGAAGTATCCAACGCTGTTGGAAAACACATGAAAAACGGAGCAATGATCATCATAGAATCCACCGTAGCCCCAGGAACCACCAACTATATCATAAAACCAATATTAGAAAAATCCTCCGGAATGAAAGCAGGCAAAGACTTCAACCTTGTATACTCTTACGAACGTGTCATGGTCGGACGCCTACTCCACAACCTGAAGCACATGCCAAGGATTGTAGGCGGACTCACCCCTAAATGCGCTCAACGCGGCGTCAAATTCTACAAAAACATCAACAAGGCGGAACTGTTCCCAACCGACTGTCTCACAGCAGAAGTAGCTAAGGTCACCGAGAACACCTACCGCGACGTCAACATCGCATTCGCAAACGAAGTTGCCTTAATTTGCGAAAGCCTAGGTGTCAACGTCCACGAGGTCAGACGCTTCGTAAACTCTCTACCCAATGACCCATCTGATCCCGCAAAGAACCCATACAGAATGATGCATATCCCAGGCGCGGGTGCCGGAGGCCACTGCCTCCCCAAAGACCCATGGCTATTAAAATACGGTCTTGACGCTTA
>DAOVFC010000048.1 GCA_030668645.1 Candidatus Bathyarchaeota archaeon | reverse complement strand
AGACAGGCGAGAAGTCCACCAGACATCCTGATTACAACCCCTGAAACGTTGCAGGCGATATTGCCGGGTTGGCTCATGCGTCAGCATCTGCGACATGTACGCTGGGTGATCATCGACGAAGTGCACGAGGTGGCTGACAGCAAGCGTGGAAGCCAGCTGTCCTTGGCGCTTGAGAGGCTCAGGTGGGTTGTCGGCAAGGACTTTCAGATGATAGGGTTGTCCGCCACTATTGGAAGTCCAGAGAAGGTGGCTCAGTTTCTCGTTGGAAACGGTCGAAGCGTCGAGATTGTGCGGGTTCCAGTTGCGAGAATATTGCGATTAAAAATAGTTTTTCCAAAGCCGGAAGCGGAGGACGTCAGGCTTTCCTCCAAGCTTTACACGCATCCAGAGGTTGCGGCTAGGCTGCGGATCATCCGTGACTACATAAGCAAACGCAAGTCGGTGCTTCTGTTCACGAACACACGCTCCATCTCTGAGGTTTTGGCGAGCAGATTCAAGGTTTGGGACATAGACTTTCCGGTTTCGATACATCACGGCTCACTTGCGAAGCCATCAAGGATAGCCGCTGAAAGAGGACTAAAAAACGGCGGGTTGAGGGGGCTTGTTTGCACGAGTAGCCTCGAGTTGGGTATAGATGTTGGTCGGATAGACCTCGTGATACAGTACATGAGTCCGAGGCAGGTTACCAGGCTTATACAGCGTGTGGGCAGAAGCGGTCACAGAATCGGACGCATCGCTGAAGGAATAATAATAACGATGGATTCAGACGACACGCTTGAAGCCTTAGCGATAGCCAAAAAAGCCTTGAAAGAAGACCTTGAACCGGTTGAAATTCCCCCTAAGCCTTACGATGCCTTGAACCATCAGATAGCCGGTTTGCTGCTGAGAAGAAGAAGGTGGCAGTTCGACGAAATCCTAGAAGTGTTCAAGAACGCTTATCCATACACAGACCTCACAATAGACGACATCGAGAAGATCATAAGGTACATGCACTCACGTTTTCCACGTTTCGCATGGGCTTCCTTCGAAGACAAGGTGGTTCTAAAACCGCGGAGGACAAAAGCCCTATACGAATACTATTTCGGAAACCTGTCCATGATACCGTCAGAAAAGCGATATCTCGTCGTCGATGAATCAAGCGACTCAGCGATAGGCGTTTTGGACGAGGCTTTCATGGCTGAATACGGGAAGCCTGGAATGAAATTTGTTATAAGGGGAACTCCATGGCAGATTCTACATGTTTCAGCGGAAAAGGTTCATGTGAAACCGGTGAACGACCCCACAGGTGCGATACCGAGCTGGATAGGTGAACAGATTCCCGTTCCGTTCGAAGTTGCGCAAGAAGTAGGCACCGTGAGAGGTTTTGTTGAGGAACAATTGAAGGCCGGGTTCTCTGCAGAGGAGATTGCCGCCAAACTAGGTGAGCAATACCCTTCTGATAAAGACACTATTCTGCGGGCGTTAGCTGAAACCGTTGAGCACGTGAACGCCGGTTTTCCGGTTCCAACCGACAAGCGAATAATAATCGAAGACTGGGAAGACTTCGTCATAATTCACGCCAACTTCGGGTCACTTACAAACAGAGCCTTGGCACAGCTGATCGGTCAGCTTCTCTCCGAAAAAATCGGATACAGCGTCGTGGTTCAGCACGACCCGTACCGCATCTTTGTTCGAACGATGGGTGCCGCAAACGCAGAGCAGACGGTCACATTGTTTAACGAGATGAAAGCGATGTCTGATGAAGCGATTAGAGACAGCTTAACGAGGGCAACCGTGAAAACCGGGCTCTTCAAGAGGAGAATGATCCATGTTGCGAGACGTTTCGGGGCTTTAGAGAAATGGGTTGACTTCAGCAGCGTGAGTCTTCAAAGGCTGATAAAAAGTTTTGAAGGTACGCCAATATACGAAGAGGCGTTGAAAGAGGTTTTCACGAAGGACTTGGACCTGAAAAGAATGGTTTGTGTCCTCAACAAGGTTCATGATGGAGAAATTCAAGTAGAGAAGGTTGAGACGGATGGAGTTGCCACCCCGGTTGCGCGTGTGGGCATCGAACGGGTGAGCATGAAAACGGATTTGATTCCGCCTGAGAGGATGCGTGCAGTGCTCGTGAAGTCCGCGAGAGCGAGATTACTTAACGAGACACGCACCTTCGTGTGCACGAACTGTTGGGATTACTTGGAAATGATATGTGTCAAAGACCTGCCTGACCAGCCAGAGTGTCCGAAATGCGGCTCCAAAGCTCTGGGTCTTCTCAGAAGCGAGGAGGAGAAGGCTGTTCCGCTTGTTGAAAAGAAAGGGGATAGATTAACAAAAAATGAGAAGAGGATGCAGGGAAAGGCTTTGCAGACTGCGCTGTTGATAGCGAAATACGGAAAACCAGCGGCGGTGGCTTTATGCGCGAGAAGAGTTCGTTCCTCAGACGTGAAAAAGGTTCTGGAAAAGGAGCCTAGACTCAATGACAACTTCTACGAGCTGGTTCTTGAAGCGGAGCGCAAGGCGATGAGCAGGAGATTCTGGTAAAATGCTGATTAGTTATGCGTGTGTTTAGAGCCTTACAACAGCTTTAAAGTCTGCGGAACCGTTAAATGAACTATTGATGTTAGTAGCTAACACGTTTGTGGAGAGAAAAAACTTGGAAGTAAGTCGGAAAAAACTAAAGGACGAAGTGCTTAAACGCTTCAAATACGTTCGAACATGCGTTCTAGCCAGAGAACTTTGCCTGCTGGTGCGCACAAACAGAGCTGTGTTGGAGCCTAAGGACGTTCACGACATGTGTCTCTACGTATCAAGTCTCTGTGAAGAACATGGATGCAAGGAACCGAGCGCGTTGTGCCGCAGGGCTGCAGAGTCCGTGTTGACGGATGAGGGGAAATACCTTGAGTTGTGCAGGCAGAGCTGTGGGAAGTGTGGAGAAGCAAGAAAACCGAGAAGACAGACTTCCAGAGAAGTAACCTACGTTGCTT
Source organism: Candidatus Bathyarchaeota archaeon (assembly GCA_030668645.1). Taxonomy (GTDB): domain Archaea; phylum Thermoproteota; class Bathyarchaeia; order Bathyarchaeales; family Bathycorpusculaceae; genus DAOVFC01. The sequence goes on along the minus strand of DAOVFC010000048.1, from coordinate 2,009 downwards.
AAACGTTGTGGAAAAACCTTTAAGAACAGAGAGGTTTCATTAAACGCATAACAATGGCGCGGAGGTTTAGAGGCTGTTCATAGCTCCGTACGTTCCCAGCCCGATGCCGGTGGTTCGTCATATGCTCGTTTTAGCGGGGTTGAAACCCGGAGAAGTCTTCTATGATTTGGGTGCTGGAGATGGCAGGGCAGTCATGATGGCTGCAAAAGATTTCGGCGCCAGAGCCGTGGGAATAGAATTAAGGGAAGATCTAGTGAAAAAAGCACTTGGCAGCGTCTATGAACAGGGGCTTCAAAGCAGAGTAACGATAGTGAACGGTGACATGTTCAAGGTGGACCTGATATCAGCGGATGTTGTTTTTCTGTATTTGACAACAAGCGCGAATGAGAAGATTAAGCCGAAACTTGAGGCGGAGCTTAAACACGGAGTCCGTGTGGTTTCGCACGACTACGAAATTGTAGGATGGAAGCCGTTTAAGGTTGACAATTTCTGTGAAAACCCGAAGTTAGGGTATCCCTCACACACTATTTATCTGTACAAGAAAGTTTAGTCTTCTCACGTGAAAGATTCTATGTTCTCTACTTTCAAGGCTTCTTTCAGAGTTTCATGGGCTGAAACCGACGCGGCACAGATTGTCCATTTCTCTAACTACTTCAGATTTTTCGAAAGAACAGAGGAGAAGCTGTACAGGAATCTCGGCTTCAACTTCAACGATGTCATGAGAAAGCATAACATTTTGTTTCCAAGAGTTGAGGCGTTCTGTCAATTCAAGAAACCTGCAAGGTTCAACGACCTGCTCGAAGTGGAGGTGCATGTAGGAGAGATAAAAAGAAAAATCCATAAGGTACGGCTTCAAAATCTTCAACAACGAATCAGCGGTTTTGCTAGCCAACGGATACATAGTAATCGTGGCGGTGGACAAGCAAACCGGGAAAGCCACAGCAATTCCAAGGGAAATCATAGAAAAACTGAAACCATTTTATTAGAGCGCGCTAAATTCTAAGTAAGCTTGATTGGGCAAAGAACCTTGAAAAGTACAGGGGGGTCTTTGAAGGATAGGGTGGCTATTGAGGGTCTGTTTCTGTAAACGGCGAAGAAAAATCATGTTACATGAACTGGATAGCGTTCATAGCGCGCGCTCTTCAACCATGACTTTCCTAGGTTTAAATATAGCTTGATAAGAATATAAAAAAAGATGGGGGTGAGAGGGACCTATGGGGATTTTTAAGAGGTTTAAGGCACCTAAAGCTACGGTTTCGGTGGCTTTGGATAAGCAGGCGTTTAATCTCGATGAGCCTATGACGGGTACGCTTAGCGTTTCGTCGTCGGAAGGGTTTGATGCGGATGAATTAAGAATTGAACTGTGGGTGACTGAGGGGACGACGGCTACAGGTAGCGTAACAATACGCACGGGAGCCGAGAGTGAAACAAAAACCGTGACCGTCAAGCAAGAGGCTAACCTGCATGATGGAAAGATAACGGTGGCTGGAAGAATGAAAATCACTGAGGGTTTTAATCAACAGTTTCCCTTCAGCATTCCTATGCCGTCAGGCGTCCCACCAACCTATCGTGGGCGAAATGCAAGCAACACTTGGAGGATTAAGGGAGTGATAGCTGTCAAGGGTCGGCCAGATGTGACAGGCCATGTCATGGAAGTTCAGATAGGTCCTTAGCCTTATCTCAGATCAAAAACGGATGGTTGACATTTCCTCTTCTATACAGCATTGGGAAGGTATATGCCGAAGAAGTTTGTTCGTTGGAAATCGGGAATTCTAGACGGTTACGGTAAAGGTTATGGCGACGTTGAAGATGTTTGACAGCTTAACCGTGTAGGTGTTGCCTTCCGCAAACGAACCGCGAATGGTTGCTATTCCAATGGAAAGGGGTTTAATCGTTGCCTTTCCCCCTTGAAGTGTCCCTAGCATGTTGTTTACGTATGCTTGTGTGAATTCTACAACCTTGTCGGCTGAGTTGATTTCGGATATCCGCTTCACAATTTCTGAGGGCGA
>DAOVFC010000074.1 GCA_030668645.1 Candidatus Bathyarchaeota archaeon | reverse complement strand
TGTGAAATAACAGAGTGCCGGACTTAAAGCCTTGCTGGAACGTGCTCATAAGTGAGGAAAAGAGTGTTTAAGAAGCTCGAATCTCAGGGATTGATAACAAATTATAATCGATCAAGGAAAAACTTGCCTTCAAAACTTCCGAAGAGAGTTTTCATATGGGATGAAACCTTAAGGGAAGGGGAACAAGCCCTAACGGTTTTTCTAACCTACGTGGAGAAGGTTAAGCTCGCCAAGATGATGGATGAGATGGGCATAGCCATAATAACCGTTGGGTTTCCAGCGGTCTCTAAAGAAGAGAAAAGGACCGTTAGAAGAATTTCAAACGAAGAATTTCGGCAAGCAAGCATAGCCGCTCCGGCACGCATAATAAGAAGAGACGTAGACGCTTGCCTGGAGTGCGGGATAAAAGAGATTCCGATTTTCACACAGTTCAACGAGTTAAACCTAAAGTACAGGCTAAAAATGACCAAGGAGCAGGTTCTAGAGAAAACCGTCGACTGCATAGAGTACGCCAAAAAACACGGCGTGACTGTGAGTTTTGTTTTGGAGGACGCTTCCAGAACGCCGATTCAGAATATTCTGCAAATCTTTGAGGCGGCGGTGAAGGCTGGAGCAGACCGCCTGGTAATCGCAGACACCGTTGGATTTCTCAGACCTTTGTCGATGCGTTATTTGGTTTCTCACGTCAGAAAGGGGTTGCAAGCCCTAGGTAGAGAGGTTCCGTTATCAGTTCACTGCCACAACGACTTCGGACTCGCGACGGCTAACACCTTGGCAGCCGTGGAAGAAGGAGTAGCCTACCCGCATACTTGCATAGCTGGGTTCGGAGGAAGGGCGGGAGTCGCACCGTTAGAGGAGGTTGTCACCGCTTTGGAACTGCTCTACAGAATAGACACAGGCGTGAACCTGAAAAAACTGCACAGACTCGCCCAACTAGCCGAAAAATGCTTTGCAACACCCATACCTTTCCACAAGCCAATAGTAGGCGAGAACGCTTTTTCACACGGGTCGGAAGCGCACGCTCACGGCACACTCACCCAACCGCTCCTGAATAAGCCTTTTCCACCAAAAATCGTTGGGAGAGAAAGCCAATTCTACCTAGGCAAACAAATAGAAAAACCTCTGGTTGAGGACCTTTTGACACTAGCAGGGATAAGAGCCTCTTCAGAGCAGATGCAAGAGATAGCTAGAAGAATAAGAAGAATGCAGGAGAAACTTGACAAAGGCGAGGTTCAGATGATATTCTACCATATCAAGAAACTAACAAGAGAGATGAAAAAAGGCTTGACAGAGGAAGACTTCTGGAAAATAGTTCAGAAGGTAACAGGGCAAAAGCCGAAGCTCTCACATATATCATAGATGTTAAAGTCAGTCTCCTTGAAGCCTAGGAAGAATTTTCTCAAAGTAGTCAAGCGATTCTGGATTAATCAAAGCGTCTCTGTTTAGGACAGGCTTGCCATGTATTATGTTCGTGACCGCAATTTCAACCTTCTTCATGTTGAAGGTGTAAGGGATATCCGGCACCTCAATAATCAAAGCTGGTACATGTCGGGGAGAAGCGTCGTTACGCAAGCTCTTTTTTATCTTACCTTTTAAATCCTCTGTTAAAATGTATACCGGAGCAAGTTTAACGAAGAGAATGATGCGCTGTTCCCCCTTCCACTTCTGTCCCACGGCAAGGCTGTCAGCAATCTCTGGTAGTTTTTCAACAACATGGTATATTTCAACTGTACCTATGCGCACTCCGGAAGGTTTTAAGACGGCGTCAGAACGACCGAAAAAGGTTATCCCACCTGTGTCACCATGAATCATGATGTAGTCGCCGTGTCTCCATACATTCTTGTTAGGATAAAATCTGAAGTAGGCTTTCAGATACCTCTCGTTGTTTGGATCGTTCCAGAAATGAAGCGGCATGGAAGGTGAAGGAGCCTCACAGACAAGTTCTCCCTGCTGATCAACCACCGAATTACCTTTTTCGTCATACGCCTTCAGTTTCATTCCTAAAGCCGGAGCCTGTAGTTCGCCGGCGTGCACGGGGAGGATGGGACTTCCGGCGGCGAAACAGCCGTTTATGTCTGTGCCGCCTGAAATAGAGTTAAAATGCACGTCTTTTTTGATCTCTTCGTAAACGTATTCGAATCCTTCGGCTGAAAGAGGTGAACCGGTTTGAGATATTTCTCGTAACGTTGACAAATCGTAGTCTTTTCCAGGCTTGACTCCTTGGCTTCGCAGATAATTGATGTAACTTGCACTGCAACCGAAGATGGCTATTTTTTCATCTTGAATCAGTTTCCACATGGCACCTGGGTCAGGATAGTTGGGATTTCCATCATATAACACTATGGTAGCTCCTACCGCCAAAGAGCTTATCAGCCAATTCCACATCATCCAACTGCAACTTGTTATATACATGATAGTGTCTTCTCGTTTCAAATCCGTGTGAAGCAACAGCTCCTTTAAGTGATTGATTAGGACTCCGCCAGCCCCTTGCACCATGCACTTTGGCTTACCCGTCGTTCCGGAGGAAAACATGGTATAAACGGGATGATCGAAAGGC
>DAOVFC010000050.1 GCA_030668645.1 Candidatus Bathyarchaeota archaeon | reverse complement strand
AGTTCAGCATGCATGCACCTATATAAAGAAGTTTAATCAAGCAATTGTGGAGAGTATTTAGCATGGCAAACAAAAAATCTGACTTAGAGTTCTTATCGTGTGAGTTTTTAGCGTTCTTAATGAAGTGGTGGGGAATCCGCGATCCTATTAAAGCATTGAGAGAATGCATCGAACACGAGGAGTGGTTTAAAGGTATAGTGCTATCAACCGCATTTTTTGAAGGTATAGGAATAAAGGTGCTTACAAATCATTTTAAGGGTCAAATGAAGCCTAAAAGAATTGAGCAGTTACGATTAGAGCAAATCATATTGTTTCTTTATGGTTTACGAATGATAGATGCATCTACATACTCTAAGATGATGAAAGTTAAAGGTTTTAGAAATGGCATAGTTCATTTTGAAGCTTTTACCGAACCAAAGTTACAACCAAAAGAGGCAAAAGAAATTATTGAGAAAGCAATGATTTGTCTTAAAACACTAATTCAAATCCCCAAACCTCCACTTAAACTAAAACTGGTGAAGAAAGAGAAATAGGCAATCAGATTCTTTTCATCTCACGCGCGGGAACACATGGATTCTTAGATAAATTCTGTATGCGTGCGAAGATTAGAACTCAGATTTATATAGTTCTTGATTTCAAACACTGTTCGGGTTTGTAATGCCAATTGATGATTTACTTTTGAAAGATGAAGGAGTATTAGCTGGTGCAAAAGCAAGTGGGGGCGGAACTCTATATGCAACCGACAAACGGGTTATTAGATATCAGAAGGGTTTTTTCGGAGAAAAAATGGATTCTCTTTATTACGTACATATTATTGGAGCATATTCTTATTAAGACTTGTGAGTTATCAGACAGAGAATTACTTTTTGAGGTTTTCTAGAGTCTCTTTCGCCGTTTCAAGCGTTTTTCTGATTCTTGTCCAATGTGCCCCTTGCCAGTAAACTTGTCCGCATTTCGGGCATTCCCAGAACTCATCGTAGTATAGATACGTGGTTTTTTCCACTTTATCCGCAACTTTCTCTTTCGGTATCGGTTTTACGCGTGTGTTGCATTTTGGGCATCTTGACACTGTTAAATCCGCTTCTAATTTGATGTTGAATCGTTGCGCGAGCTTTGCAAGTTTTTCCGCTTCGGTTTTTCCATCCATGTAAAAAGTGTTTACCCCTTTTGCCGTGGCTTGCTGATAAAGCTCCAAATCCCTTGTAAGTAACACTCTGCGTTCTTTTTTGGCTATGGTGATCAATTGCGAATCTTCGAGTTTGTTTGAATACTTAACGTTGTGCCCCAGTATTCGAAGCCAACGGGTTAATTTTCCAAGCATTCCATCGGTGATAAATCTCAAGAGGCTGCGCCTCGGCGAATTATTCTGCCGCTTCCTGCTTTTGCGACTATTTCTCCATCATCCATAATTAACCTGCCAAAAACAAAGGTTTTCACAGGCTTACCTCTAACTTTCCATCCGTCAAACGGGGAGTGTTTTGCTTTTGAACAGAATTTTGATGCGTCAATCACATATTTCTTTTTTAGATCCACGACTGTCAAGTCCGCGTTGCCTCCTTCCCTTAGACTGCCGTTTTCCTTCAGATTGAAGATTTCCGCTGGTCTCTCCGAGGTTAGCCTAACAACGTCAGCTATCGTTAAGCTTCCCCGATTCACCTCTGTAAGCAATAGCGGCAGCATAGTCTCCAAACCCGGTACGCCGACTTTGACATCCCAGATACTATCAGCCTTCTTCTCTTCCAAAGCGTGTGGCGCATGATCCGAAGCTATGATGTCAACCCAACCGTTTTTGACCCCGTTCCATAAGGCTTTTATGTGCCGTTCTTCTCTAACCGGCGGCATGGTTAACGCCAGCGTTCCAACAGACCTGAAATCTTCAGCCGACAAAAGTAGATGATGCGGTGTCACCTCGCAGGTTAAGGGTAATCCCGCTTTCTTCCCGTCCATTATGGTTTTCAATCCGTTTTCTGTGCTTACGTGGCAAAAATGTATCCGTGCCTTAGTTTTCTCCACGATTTTCAGCAAGCGTTTCATCGCCTTTACTTCGACGTTTTCCGAATGAGCCATAAGATACGCATTAACATCGTTGCGGTTGGTTTTTTTAAGCTCGCTTCTGGATTTTTCTAAGGCTTTCTTGTCTTCTGCATGAACTGCTACCAAAAGCTTCAACTTGCTGATTGTTTGGAACGCTTCCAGCAAAGCGTGGTCATCATCAATATTTAGTCCGCCCATTTGTTCAGCCATAAAGAGCTTAAAAGCAACAGCTCCTTCTTTAGCGATGACACCTATTTTGTTCATGCTTTCCGGAAATTCGGAGTAAAAGCCAACGTTAACCAAAATCTTTTTTTCAGCAATCCTTATGCGTTCTCTAAGCGTTGCAACGCTCATTGTCACCGGATTGTTGTTAGGCATATCCAAAACGGTTGTTATCCCACCCGCTGCTGCGGCTGCCGTTCCGGTGCGGAAGTCCTCTTTGTAAGCCTTTCCTTCATCCCTGAGGTGGACATGGGCGTCTATTAGACCAGGCAGCACTAGAAGCTTTTTTAAATCGGTTTTTGCTTCCGCTTTCGGCATGGTTGTTTCTTTGCCGATTTTGAAGATTTTTCCTCGGTCGATTGCCAGGCTGCAGTCTACTATTTCTTTGTTAACGTAAGCTTTTGCGTTGGCTAGAACCAAGTCGGCTGTCAAAGTCGCTCTCTTTCCTAATTAAAGAACAACTGTAAATAAAATGTTAATGTTTAATCGATTATCTTGAAGAAATCTCTTTCAGTTATTATTCCTACGAGTTTCTCGTCTTCAACTACCGGCAAGGCACCAATGCTTTTCTCTTGCATTTTTCTTGCTGCTTGACCGACATCTGCACCTGGTTCAATCGTTGTCACCTCTTTGGTCGCTATTTCCAGTATATGCGTGTTCAAGACTTGTATTATTGTCCCAGATCGTAAGTGTTTGAAGACTTGTCCGGAGCCGAAGAACCGCAGGATATCCATTACTGTTATTATGCCGACAACCTTGTTTTCTGAAACTATTGGCAGTCTTCTGAACCCTCGTGTCGTCATCGTTTTTTCAGCTTCAAAAATCGTCGTCGTGGGTAACGCTGTGACAACCTTTCTTGACATCAACTCTGCGACTTTTACACCGCTTATCCGTTCGCTGAACATGTGCATTATGTCTCTTTCCGTGATTATCGCTCTTACGTGGTTTCCGTCGTCAACCACGGGCAAACCGCCGAGGTTGTGCTTCTTCATAAGCCTCATCGCTTCACTTATCTTTGCGGAGGTTTTGACTGAGACCACTTTTTTCGTCATCAGGATTTTTATCGGCTCGTTTATGGCTTTGAAAAAGTTTCCACCGTATTTTTGCTGGATTATCCGGAATTTTTCTCCACCGCCTAGGTAATTAATTATGTCTGTCGCCGTCACTATTCCCACCAGCGCCTTTGTTCCCGGATTGGCTATTGGCATTCGTCGGAATCCCTCTCTAGCCATTATTTGCATAGCGTCATAAACTGGTGTTGTAGGCGCCATGGTAACTACCGGACTTTTCGCAACTTGCAGCATTTCTCCTCCACGCTTTTTCGAAGGATGCGTCTTTAGAGAAACTGGACCTTTTCCCCTCAATGTTCTTCTAAAACCTTCTCTGCTCAAATCTTCTCCTCCCATTAAACAAGCAATCTGGCGATGTCTTCACGGTCTATTACACCAACTAGCTTACCTTTATCATCTTTTACTGGTATTCTCCCGATGTCTCTCGAAATCATCAGCTCTGCAGCTTCACCGACCCTTGTGTAGGGCTTCACGGCTATCACTGATGTCTTCATTATTGAGGAAATTTTTGAAGAGGCTCGGAAACGCCCTTTCGTGGATTCGAACGTTGGCAGGATCGCTCTGCGTCCCAGAAGGTCTTTCTGTGTAATGATGCCTACTAACTTTTTGTTTTTGACGACTGGCAGTCCAGCGAACGCCTTCGTCTGCATTAAACGCCAGACGTTGTCCACCTCGTCTTCTGGAGAGCAGACAAGGAGGTTTGTGGACATGACCTCTGAAACCTGTTTTGAAAGTTTGTGCGGGTTTGTTTTGAGTGATACTTGGATGAAGTTTTCCAGACCTATAACCCCTTTGTAGGTTTTGTCTTGAGCGGAGCCTACAACTGGTACGCACCATTCGTCCAAGCGGATCATCTCCTTAGCAGTTGAGGCCACTTCGTCTTCCATCGTAGCCACATGCCTCGGCGTTGCCATGATGCCTTTAACCCTTATCGGTGAAACTGAGGAAGAAATTGTCATTATGTTGCCGCGTGAAACTACGCCGAGCAGTCTTCTGTTTTCATTCACCACTGGGAGAATTCTTAAGGTAAAATCTCGTATTATCGCGCGTGCTTTGGTGGCGAGTTCGTCTTCATAAATAAACGGGTGTCTTTCGTTCATGATCTCCTTAACACGCAAGCAATCGCCTCTCACGCACCTTCCAGTTCAACCCTGCAGTCTTCGCAGAGAAAATCTCCGTTCGTTTCTTTCAAGGAGTCTGACCATATTCCGAATCCGTCGCAGTACCCAGCTTAGGGTGTTGATTCTCTTTCCGCCTCTTCCACCCTGTTCTCGCCTTCTATGCGTGCTCTTTCCTGTATTATTTCTATGAGCTCGGGCACGACTGCTAGAACGTCTTTGCTTGAGAGTATTCCGACGAGTTGTCCCTTGTACACGACTCCCAGTCTTCGAATGTTCAGCCGACTCATCCTTCTGGCGGCTTCGCTTATCCTTTCGCCCGGTTCTATGGTTATCAGGGGTGAGGTCATGACCTCTTTGGCTTTCAGCGAGTCGGGTTTGACATTCTTGGCTAAGACTCTTGAAACCAAGTCTGTTTCGGTGATT
>DAOVFC010000026.1 GCA_030668645.1 Candidatus Bathyarchaeota archaeon | reverse complement strand
ACGGCGATTTCAGCTGCATGGTCACTCGGCTACATTTTTTCTCCAGCATTAGGTGGATACTTAGCTGGAGTGGTCAGCATGAAAAATGTTTTTCATCTGGCTTTCATTCTCTATGCTTCAGCTGGTTTTGTCCTCTGTTTCATCAGCAGCCAACGTGCAAAAGGGCATGCACAACGTCCTTCAGAAGAACGTTACTCCTTCTTCAAACTCTTGAGAACGAGAAAACTGCTTGTCCTGTCAATTCTCTTCGCTTCAACAATGTTTGTTTTGATGTTATTTCGATCTTTCGTTCCGAAGTTTCTCGGAGAAGTATATGGCTATGGAAATTTTGAGATAGGCATTCTAGGCTCAGTTTCCTTTTTCGGCTCAGCGGTTCTAGGAATTCTTTTGGGTAAACTCGGAGATAGATTAAGGAAAATATATGCCCTGGCTGCTTCGATGCTTCTATGTTGTTTTTCACTTGTTCTTCTTGTACTGTTTGACGATTTCTTGATTTTGATTCCAGCATTTTTCCTAGCCGGCGGCTCTTACATAACATGGTCTTTGATGGGTGCTGTTGTTGGACCTCTCGCTCCAGAATCTATTAGGGCTCGTTGGGTTTCCATCCCTCAAACAGTAAGCATGTTTAGCTCGTTTATAGCCCCATACATTGGCGGAGTCCTCTACAGTGCTTCACCATATTGTCCTTTCATCGCAGCAATAGTGACGACACCGTTTCTTGCACTGTTAGCGTTCACAAAATCTTCGAAGAATAATGACCTTGAAACATAGTAAAGAAATAACGTTAGGTTGGTCTCTTCTCAAGTGTTAAGCTTTTATCCAAAACTTCGTTATTCCGAACGATTTTTAAAATTATAGTATCGCCTGGTCTCTTGTACCTTTCCAGATATATCAGCAGCTCATCCACTTGGCTGATGGTACGCCCATCCGCTCCTATGATTATATCATTTTTCTGTAACCCAGCTTTCTCAGCCGGGCTTTCCGACATAACCGAAACAACACGTATGCCACGAGTGTAGTTGGTGTGCATTTCCTCTGCTATTTCCGGAGTCATATCGGTGACTTCCACGCCGACCCACGGATGAGGATACCCTCCTGTGCTGATTATTGAAGGGATCGCTCGTGAAACGACGTCTGATGGGACAGCATACCCTATGCCTATAAATCCTCTAACTTCCTCTGCGGTTTCTATGGCGAATGTTACACCAACCACCAAACCCCAACTGTTAAGCAAGGGACCGCCGGAATTTCCCGGGTTGACAGCTGCGTCAAACTGGATTACGTCCACTATGGAGTAGTTTCCCCGCGGTGGAGGTACCCCTAGGTCCCCTAGTCTCAGGACTCTGCCCACTTGGCTTACGATTCCAGCTGTCATTGAACCGCTTAAACCAAGGGGATTTCCAATAGCGTAAACAGGTTCTCCGACCATTAATAGCGAGGAGTTTCCGAGAACTAGACCATGTGCTTGTTCTGGCAGTGCTTCTGCTTTCACTTTTATGACTGCCAAGTCGCTGTAGACATCGCCTCCTATAAGCTGTGCCGAAGTAACTGTTCCATCCGAAAACGTTACTCTGATTTCAGCTTCTCCTTCCACAACGTGATTGTTAGTGACTATGTGCCCTTGCATATCATAAACGAACCCCGAGCCCTCGACAACAGAGCCATCATTACGTTTGTTTGTAATAAGCACTACCGAAAACTTCGTTTGGTTATAGATTTGAACCGCTGTTAGGTTTGCTGCTTGATTGGAACGTAATGTTTCAATTGTTGATCGTAGTTGTTCGATTTGAGCGGAGAGATTCGCGTAATTGTTTTTTAGAGCTGCGAAATCCGCTTTTAGGTCTAGATATATAAATGCGAAGCTTCCACCCAAGACCATGCAAACCAAAACTAGGGCTAAGAAAAGCTTTCTGTCAACAACTATTTCAGGCGCTTTCTCCATGCTTTAACTTCCTCCTCTACAACTTCTTTACTTAACTAACGAACACTTCCATAAATAATTTGGTGGGGCTGCCCGAACTAATACCTGAAAATCTTTAGGTCCACAAGTAACACAGGTAACAAAATAATTGACGGAAGGAAAAACCTACCTACAACCCAAGACAATTCTGCAGCATAGGCTCAGCAGAAGTTTGAATTTCATTTAGTCGAGGACAACGGTATTCTTTCGAGATTGGGAACCCTGTCGAAAGCTTCATCGTCTGAAACCACTTGGCGATCCAACGTTAGCGCCGAAGCGGCTATAAGACTGTCGAAGTAGCTTAGTCCGTACCTGTCCTCAACTTCGCTCTGAAACGCCAGCAAACTCATGCTCAAAGTTTTCACTTCTTTCACATCGCTCCGTGTTAGAGCCTCATGCAGGGCCAACAATGCCATCTTCACCTGAGACGGACTTCTGCCACGAGCCCTAAGAACCACCTGAAACTCAAGTGCAGCAGTGTCAGGCACCATGAGGCCACTAAGCTCTTTAAGCAGCCTCATCGCGTGCTGATGCTTGTGGTCTCTAGGGTTTATAGCGAAAAGAAACTCTGTGTCAGCGACCGGCACGGCTCTTCAGCCACTCCTCAGCCTTAAGCTCTTCCTTTTCCTCCTCGTAAGACTCCCCCACAACCTCTTCCAAAACCTTATAGGGATCCCACGGCAAAGGCTCAATGATTATCCTCTTGCCCTCAACACGAATCAAAACCCTTTGCCCCTGCTTAAGTGTCAACTCTTCCCTAACAGCTTTAGGTATCACCAACGTATATCTTCTGCCTATAACCGATTCCTCAGACATACACACCACTATACGTAAAATATAGAAATTGTCAGATAAAAACCTTATCATCAACATAAACCACAGACACTGCACAACTTATTCAGCTCCGATATTCGTTATATATAAAAAACTGCAGAGCACGCGCTAGCGTATATTCACCCGAGTTTGTCTAGGAGAAACAGAAATCTTGCATAAACCTCGCTGGAGAGGTAGAAGCCTTTTCTCAGCATGTTGTTCACCGTATTTGTTACCTCTGCCTTCGATTTGAAAATGTTGCGCTTGTATGCTTCCAGTATTATGTATAAGGTGCCGTGAGCCTTCAGTTCAAAGTATTCTGCAGCAACTCTTGCTTCAGCATCGTCGATTATGACGTTTCCCCCACGTTCTTCAAGTGCTAGCGCTATTACGGCAGCCTCTCCCTCATCTATCTCACCGAACAACTTTGCGATCTGATTCTTCTTGTTTTCGGGAGACCGCTCCACTTCTATCCAGCCTTCTTGAATGGCGTCTCTCAACTGCACAGCCTCAGGGCTCTCATGGAGTTTCATTATCTCCTCTTCTACCTCTACAGGAACAAGAACCCTTTCGAAAACCAGCCTCAGAAGACTCGTTTTCCTCTTCTTTCCGAGATAAATAAGCGGGCTGGCGTTAAGGACAACTCTCAAACAGTTTCACCGAGGGCGCTCTCGAAGTCACTCTCCAAATCCTCTCTTGTATAGTGTATCGGGATTTTCTCGGACGCGGCGATCTCAATAATCCTTGAAAGAGGAACCCCCGCCATGCGTGATGCCTTCCACACCGTTACTTTTCCCTCTCTATAAAGGATCAAAGCCTTTGTCAACCTCCACTTCTTCACTCCTTCCTTCGTCAACTCTCTAAGCGCCCTTGTTTTAGGTATGCCTTTCTCTTTGGCATACTGCAAAATCTCCTCGTAGAGCTCATTCTCAAATCTTGCAGACATGGTTTTCGCAGGCAAATCGTCCACTAGTTATATAACTTGTACACAACTTAATAAACGCATCGTCAACCTTGAAAAGAAGCAGAAAACAAAATTACGCTTAAACCGAAATTGGTGGGGCTGCCCGGATTTGAACCGGGGTCTAGAGCGCCCGAGGCTCCAAGCCTAGACCAAGCTAGCCGACAGCCCCTTGCCTTTCAGTTTCCTATTTAACATCTAAAATAAAGCTGTTCCTTAAGCTTTAAACTCTTATCTTTCTAATACTTTAACTACTGGGGGTTGAAGATTTGTCTCGTTCACGTCGGTTACGTGGAGTGAAGGTGCTGAAGGCTGTCTCCTCCACGGTACGGCTGCGAATTCTAAACCTGCTCTTTGAGAAAGGATCGCTTTCGTACACCGAGCTGATGAGCACCTTGAAGATGAACCCTAGCCGGGATGCTGGAAGATTCGCGTATCACCTGAAATTTCTGCTTAAAACAGACCTGATCGAACCGGATGTGAAGACAAAGAAGTACCGCTTAACTGAGCTGGGTAAGATGATAGTCGGCGTCACAGAGGAAATCGAAAAGAAAGCTTTTAAGCCGAAAAGAATGCTCGTTCGAACTTCACGCTTCGCATTGGAGGAATTTGATAGAAGTAAGATCGCGGATTCGCTGATAAAGGAGGCAAACATGCCTGCAGACTTGGCTCAAAAAGTGGCGAGAGAAACCGAAAGACGGCTGCTCAAATCTAAAACAAGATACTTGACCGCTCCGCTCGTAAGGGAGGTTGTAAACGCAATCTTAATCGAGAAGGACTTAGAGGAGTACCGCCACAAACTCACACGTCTGGGGCTCCCAGTTCACGATGTCACCGCCATTCTAACGGTCAAAGGAAAAGCACTTGGAGAGAAAGTCAACATCTGTGAAAAAGCTGGAAAGGCAGTCCTAGAGGAGTACACGCTTCTCAACATGCTTCCAAGAGACATCGCAGACGCACACTTGTCCGGTTCAATCCATCTAAACAACATAAGCCATTGGATTCTGAAGCCAAGCGAAATAGTGCATGATTTAAGATTTTTCTTTCAAAAAGGCTTGAACCTGGAGAAAACAAACTCCGTGAAGCATTCATATCCTCCGCCTAAAAACTTAGAATCCGCTTTGTCAACCGCTTTTAGCGTTCTTCTGTGTTCCGCCGAAGAGGTGAGTGGAGAACAAACCCTCGACTACTTCAACGTTTTTCTAGCCCCTTTCGCTAGGGGAGTGAAGTGTTCAGAAGTCAAAGAAGCCTTAAGTTTATTTGTTTCCAACCTAAATAGGCACGTAAACACCGTTTCCTTGGGTTTAGAACTCGCAATTCCAGGCTTCATCGCCGAAAAACAAGCCTTTGGACGTTTTGGAAGAACCGTCGGTAACTATGGAGACTTTCTCGAGGAGAGTCAGCTCATCGCATCTATGCTTCTTGAAGTTCTCAGAGAGGAAAGCGCGCATAAGCCGTTGCTTAATCCACGACCCGTGGTGAAGATGCGGCCAGAAACGCTCAGGGATGAAAAAGCGAAGACGCTACTTTCACAGACACATCTCTTAGCCGCAGAGAGAGGTATGCCATACTTTGCTGATTGCTCAGGGAAAACTCAATACGGTGTTTTTTCAGCTTCTGGTTGCAGGCTTGCAGCAGATTTCAGAGGAGACTGGGAGATTGACACTTTACGCACCGGATGCGCCGGAAATGTGACGATTAACCTGCCGCGTGTTGCTTATGAAGCTGAAAAAGATGAGGCGAAGTTTTTTGAGATTTTGACGGAACGCATTGAAATGGCGGCACGTGCATTGGAAATTAAATATCGCGCGCTCAAGCAACGTGGAATAGACCTGCTCCCGTTTCTGATGCAAGACGTTGACGGCGACCGATATTTCAGACTTGAAAATACTTCTCGTTTGATATGCCTAGTGGGACTAAACGAGGCAGTAGAGGCGTTTCACGGAAAAAGCATTTATGAAACTGGACAAGCGTTGGAATTTGCTGGGAAAATAACGCGATACGTTTTGGATTTCACACGAAAGGTTGGAAAAAGACGTGGAAAACGTTTGCTGCCCGCCATATTGCCTAACTTTGGAGCTTCGATGAGATTGGCGCGCTTGGACATTGAGAGATTTGGCGTTGCGAAAGTTCGGTTTCTGGGAACGAGAGAAAAACCTTTCTACTCGACCGTTAGCAGATTGACTCTTCAAAACGGGGAGATTCCGTTAGAGCGTTTGAAAGTTGAACAAAAACTGCAGGAGCCGCATGTTGGTGGGCGTCTAACTGTAATAGAGCTTGGAGAAATCGAGAGACTACCAGATGAGCTTGTGTCTCTGACCCAGCGGATTATTGACAAACACGGCTTAGAGTTTTTCACGTACAACCGAAACTTGACGTACTGCGTAAACTGCAAAAGAAGCTGGTTTGGCTCATTGCACAAATGTCCCTCATGCGGAACAACAAGCACGCTAACAAGTTTTAGCCGAATTGAACAATCAAACATCGTGTGAAAGCTTCAGTGCTCATTTCATCACACCTAGTATAACATTTTGGAGACGCTCAACAAAATTTATTCAGGTCCAAATTTCAAGATGCCTCTACAACTACTTCACTGCACCTAGTACTAGCGCCAGAAGCGCCATTCTCACGACTATTCCGTTCCACACTTGCCGGAAGTACCGTGCGTGCGGCGTGTTGTCAACTTCAGCGGCTATCTCGCCTATTCTAGGAAGAGGATGCAGCACCACAAGGTCTTCTTTGGCTTTGCTCAAAGTTTCTAGGTCAATCCTGTAGGCGCCCTTGACCTTGGCGTATTCCGCTGGTTCCGGAAAACGTTCTTTCTGTATTCTCGTAACGTACAAAACGTCTACGAGTGGAACCGTTTTTTCCAGACTTGTCGTTTGAGTTATGGGTATCTTCTCTTTTACTGCTCCAAGCACTTCTCTCCGCATTTTGAGAGACTCTGGTGAAACCAAGTATAATTCAACATCGTATTGAGAAAGCGCATAGGCCAAGGAGTGAACGGTTCTCCCGTATCGCAAGTCGCCTACAAAGGCTATTTTTAATCCATCAATCTCACCCTTCTCCTTAGATATGGTGTACAAATCCAGAAGCGCTTGTGTCGGATGTTCTTCTGCGCCGCTGCCGCCGTTGATAATCGGCACTTTCGCGAATTCCGCGGCAAGCCTTGCCGCGCCCTCAAGCGGATGCCTTAACGCTATCACATCCGCGTAGTTCTCCACGACACGCACGGTGTCCGCAAGGTTTTCACCCTTTTTCACTGAGGCTGTTTCCGCTTCTGCGAACCCTATTGCGGAGCCGCCGAGCTTGTGCATTGCTGCTTCAAAGCTTAGACGTGTGCGCGTGCTGGGTTCAAAAAATAACGTTGCAAGGATTTTGCCTTTGAGCATGTCTGAGCCTTTT
>DAOVFC010000007.1 GCA_030668645.1 Candidatus Bathyarchaeota archaeon | reverse complement strand
CTTCGGAGAAGAGATAAGCTTGTCCATTATTGCTGGAGGTGTCCTAATCTTTATAGGAGTCTACCTCGTCACCACTAGAAAAATTTGAAGGTTATGTGCAACCAGCCAAACAATTCTGAGTTGTTAAATGTTTAGCGCTTCCTTTCGTTTCAATAAAAAGTGGCCAGTTGCAGATTTCCGCGCAAAAAGGTTACCGTATCGAATAATCTCCAAGAAATTCTGTGATTCTTCTAGGATTAAAGGTGCTGAAGCTTGCGTTCCGTAGGTTTTTACCAATTTTTGGGATTAAACCCACAGCGTCCGTTCCAAGCTTGCATACAAGTGCATGTTCAAGCAATCCCAAAGTTTCGATATTTACTATGTCGCGGTTGCACCTTGTATGTTTTAATGCCAGCGTTACTTCATTGAAGGATGCCCCTAGAATTATCAGCCTGTCCAGCAAGGATTTTGTCCAGCTCTTGTATAGGGTGAGCTGTCTTTCTGGCAGCATGGCCTCGATGCGACTGTTCTCTTTATCAACATCATAAATTTTGACAGTTAACGGTAGGTTTTCACAGAAACCGAGCAGCTCAGCTAATTTCTTGAGAGCTGTTTTCCTTCCATCTACAAGTTGAGCTTGCAAATGTTGTAGGGAAATTGTAGCATCCGCAGTTTTAGGTGAGAAGACTCCTATGTCTATGTACAGTTCGATTCTGCTTTTGTTTAGAGCTGTTATCCGTCCTTTTATCGTTGAGATTTTCTCTACACACTCTAAACGCAGGGGGCATAGCCCTGTTTCGTCAGCTAAGTAGCGTAACGCTACCCTTTCATCTTCGCCCGAAACGGTTATTTGAATCCATCCGCGAGAAGTAACCCCGCGAATCTCTATTTTAACCTTCAAACCCTTCAGCATGGATTTCAAAAACTTGTCAATCAGATTTAGTTGAGAATCGTTGTAGACTTTTGCGAGTAATGTCACGGGGGGCATTTGTGATCGCCGATTAGAGTCAACATTTCCTCGTGTAGCCTTCGTATCCTTGCAACGGCGGAGGGTGGTATCTCTTTAGAAAATTTTTCTATAGTCCTTTCTATTGGTACTCGTCGAGAGCCTTCAATAAACTTGTCCGCGCATGAAACAATCTTCTCTTCAAGTGTCTGTGGGATGTAAACATCCTTAGGCCATCCCAACCTTTTTGCTTCTTGCGCTGTTATTCCACCGCCGATATGCCTCTTTATTATTGAAATGACAGGTTCTGGCAACCCCAGAGACCTCGCGATTTCCGCTCCCACGACTGCGTGGTGGACGCTGTGGGTTTTTGAGCGTCCTATGTCGTGGAGGAGTGCTCCTATTTCCACAAGTTGTAAATCTACGTCTAATCCTTTTTCTTTGCAGGCGTTTGCCATTTCAACGGCGAGTTTAGCCACCGTCTTGCAGTGTTCTATTACGTTTCTTGCGCATCCGCTTCTGTGAAGAAACCGTATGGCTTGTTGTCTCGACGGAAGTTTTTCACTCACCCAGTTCCTTCCTTAATTGTTCAACCTTCCTTGTGAGTGCCTGAACTATTCTGTTATTGTCGTAGTGCATCAACGGCTTTTCGCAGGTGGGGCATTTAAACAAGAGTTCTATGGCCTCTTCAAATGGAATCTGTTTGCATTCGGGTGTGTTGCAGTAGTAGAATTCATGGTTTTTCTCGTATTCTAATCGTGTGTTGAGTTTTTCGAGCACGCGGCGTTTTTGGCTTAGTATGAAGCCTTCCAGCTGGTCTGGTTGTAGTTTCCAGTGGAATATGAACCAGCCGGTTTGTGGGTCACGGGTTCTTCTGAGACCCACGAGTGAATGGTCATAAAGTTTGTAGAGGATTTTTCGAACGGAGTTCAATCTCACGCCTGTTTTGTTCGCTATTTCGTCATCCGTAGTTTCGTTTGAATTTTTGAGAATCTCGATTAGCTTAACAGCTTCTTCTTCGCCTAAGGCTTCTGCAACTTTTATCAAGGTTGCATCGTCTACATATGATAACACAGCGACGTCCTTGTCCCTCTTGTTGAACACTAATACGAGTTTCTCTATAATATATAAAATAAACTTTAACTTAAATCTCTTTGTCGAATCTTAATCTGAGCTAAGCGTTTGTAGCTATTTTCTTTGCCCTTTTCTGAGGAACTATGCGTATCCTAGCGTTCTTGAAACTTTTCGCGAGTTCTTTTCCTCTGAAAAATCGATCTAGAAAGACAGCTAAGCTTGCACACTCTGAATGTGGCTGGTTTCCGATAGCGACGTTAAAATCGGCGACTTTTTCAGAGAAGAATTCTTTGGGAACTTTTTGACTTCCAACAATGACTAAGATGTCTTTTTCGGAAAGCCTGATTCTTTTCAGTACGTCGCTTGTTTCGATGTTTTCTCCGTATGCTGAAAGGTGGATAACTGTTCCTCCCCTTTCCTTCCATTCTTTAACAGCTTTTCTCCAGGGTGTTCCCATCTCAAAAAAGAACGGGCCTCCCCAATTTTTCACAACTTTTTTAACGTTTTCTTCGATTTTTCTGTCTTCTGTATCTGCCAGTATGAATCCAGAGGCGCCCAACGCCCTTGCGGTTAACGCGGTATGTGTTGTTAGTCTTATGTCTCTGTATGGGCGGTGTCCCCACCTTAACACCACGATTTCTGGCATGCTGCCACTCCTTAAGCTTTTACTGCTTGAAATTTTGTGAATTTTCCATTAAGTTCTTCCACTTTGTTTTTCGCTGTTTCTGCAAGCCATGGGATTGCCTCAAAAACCACGTGGGCGGAGTCTTCTGTGTACCTAATTGTTTTCACGTCTGAGCGGTTGAAAAGCCAGGAGATGAATGACATGGACTCGTTTGTCAACGGCACGATGAATGAAGCTTGAATGTAATTCTTGAGAATTTTCAGTATTCGCTGTTTTAACAAGTCAATGTTGGTTCCGTTCAGCGCTGAGATTGGTACCAGATTGTTTGCTCTTTCTTTCAGACTTCCAAGCCTTTGCTGCGTCTCCTCTCCTCGGAGCAAATCGATTTTGTTCAACGCTGTCACTACTGGAATTCCAGAAGCTCCTATGCGTTCTATTGTTTCTAGGCAGCATGAAAGCTTCTTCTCAACCAGCCCCATGGGTCCGCTTAAGTCCACCACGAGGAGTATAAGGTCTGAGAATATTGTTTCTTCAAGTGTCGAATGGAACGCCTCTATCAACGTTAACGGCAGACGGTCTATGAATCCAACGGTGTCTGTTAGTAAGAACTTCTTCTTTGAGAGCTTCACAAGCCTTGTCTTTGTGGAGAGCGTTGTGAAAAGCCCGGCGTCTACGGGAGCTTCTTCTCCTGTCAACGCGTTGAACAATGAGCTTTTTCCGGCGTTCGTATACCCAGCTAAAGACATTGAAGAAAACCCTAGTTCAGTTCTTCTCTTACGATGCAAAACTCTCTTCTTCCGAATTTTCCTCAGTTTTTCGCGTATGGTCTGTATCTGCCTTTTCACGGCTTCATGATAAACGTCCACTTCATAGGTTCCGAGACCCATGAATCCAGGCTGTTCTTCCATTCTAGCCAGTCTCACTTTCTCTTTCGCACGCGCCAGCTCATACCTCAGTCTGGCCAACTGGATCTGCAGTTTTGCTTCCGTTGTTGACGCTCTTCTTGCAAAGATTTCAAGGATCAGCTGAAACCGGTCTATGGCTTCGACGCCTGTGGATTCAGCCAGGTTGTATGCCTGAACGGGTTTCAACGGGTTGTCGAAGATTATTTTTTGGGCGCCTGTTTCTTTAACGAGCTTGGCAAGTTCTCTTACTTTGCCGCTTCCTATCTGGTAACGCGTAGCCGCTTTTCTAACCTGCTCTACCCTACCCACCACTGCGTATTCTGCTGATTCCGCTAAGCTTTCAAGCTCCTCGAGGCTTGACGGTTGAAATCGGAGCCGGCGTTGAACTAGGATTGCTTTCGTTACTTCTTTTCCTCCGTTTTCTTCTTGTTTAGTTGAATTAGGTCTCCTAAAGTTAGTTCTCTGCTTGGCGGTTTCAGAGTTTTCGTTTGTATGATTTTCTCTTCCTTGGCTGGGACGAGTAACTTAATTCTTAATGCGTGCTCCAGCTTCGCCGTAAGTTTATTGTCCGGAATCATTTTTCCCGTTTCGATTTTTTTGAGAACCGATGCCTTTTCCGCTATTTTCTTGCCTAACTCTTCGTGTGAAAACCCTAATTTCTCCCTCGCTTGCCTTATCTTTACATCGAAATGCTCTACGAGTTCCAGAGCGGCATCTACGAGTATCCGTTGTGGTTTTCTGCTTGGAGTTATTAGGGTTGGAGGCTTTGCAGTTTTCTTATATTTTGCCATGAAAGCCTTTGGCTTTGTTTTTTCCCACCGTATTGTTCCAAGTTTTGCACATTCGCCGCAAACGGTTAGCTTTGCTCCTTCAATTATGACCCTGTGTGGGTTGCCGTAGATTTTGCGTCCGCAGACTTCACATCGCACTTGTTGGCACACCTAAACTGTTTTTATTGCCTAGTTGTGTTTATAGTTGTCGAAAATGACAGTTAGGTGTTTCGCGGGGATGCATGAGATTGGCGGATGCGCTTAGGCGTATCAGAAGCGTGGCGGATTATCAGTTCGGAAAAGGCGTGGGTGTTAAGCTTTTTCCGAAGAAAGTTGAAATTCTTTTCTCTAAGAGAACCGGTAGGATTCGTTACGTGTATTTGGGTGGTGAACGGCTGGCGACGCTTCGTCCCACAGATGGCTTTCTATCCTTAAGTATCGTGGGTGCGAAACGGATTGTTGAGAACGTGGATTCTGTGGAATGTCTCGTCATGGTTCAAGAGGATGTTGCACAGTTTATTGCTCGAGGCGGCGACGTGTTTGCGAAGCATGTCGTTGAGGTGTGTGAGGCTGTTTTTCCAAGGGATGAGGTTATTGTTGTTGATGGAAACGGTGAGGTTTTAGCCGTTGGGCGTGCCGTCTTGTCAGGCGAGGAGATGAAAGCCTTTAAGCACGGTGTCGCAGTTAAGGTTAGACATGGAAGGATGGAAGAGAGTTAAGTATAAGACTTCACAAGAAATAGTGTGAGTGATCTCATGCGTAGACGAGTTAGTCCGCGTCAAGCTAAGCGTATGATGCAGCGCATGGGTTTGAGCATGGACAACGTGCCGGATGTTGAGCAGGTTGTAATCAAAACAAGGTTAAAAGAGATAGTTATTGAAGAGCCTGATGTGGCTGTGCTTGAGGTTCAGGGACAGAGGGTTTTTCAGGTTGCTGGCGGAAAGATCAGTGAGAAGGCTGTTGAAAGGAAACTTGTTGTCGCGGAGGAAGACGTTAGGCTTGTAGCCGATCAGACTGGTAAGAGCGTGGAGGAGGCTAGAAGGGCTCTAGAGGAATGCGACGGAGACTTGGCTAAGGCGATTCTTCTACTTCAGTCTAAGGTTTAATGTTTTCGTTTAAGCGTGTTCTAAGCAGATTTGAACCATGTTCGCGCGCTTGGCTTACAAACTGGAAGGACGGATAATTTTTAATCCACGACACTAAATGTAGTTGCTTGGGAACGGTTTGACTTACGTAGAGTCTATACCTCTTTCAAAAGCCAGAAATCTGGTTTTGAGAAAGCAAAGGCTTGTTCCGTCCACACAAGGCAAGTCCAAAAAAGACATAGTCGATGTCGTTAAGAGTTTATGCGGAATACAATACGATCCGTTGCCGGTGATTGCACAGGCTCACTATGTAACTCTGTGGAACCGTGTTCGAGATTTCAGAGAAGATTGGCTTGATTCGCTGTTGTATAAAGAGAGAAGATTAATTGAGTTCATGTTGATGCGGCAAACACTCAATATTGTACCAACAGAGGAACTGTCGTACTATTATCAAGGCACGCGCAGCGTGATGAGAGCCGGGTGGATACAGCGCGTAATCGACAAAAAAGAAGGCGACATGAGCAGAGAAATCCTTCAAAGGGTAAAGGAAAAGGGCGAGGTTTCGCCGAAAGATTTTCACTACGCTGCACTGAGACCGCTGTTCTATTCTGGAAAAACGTTCATCGCCCGCCGAGAAAAAGGTATATTCAGAATGCCTTACTACCGCCTGTTTTCAGATAACTTTCCAAGTCTTAAATTGGATTCAATTGATGAAAGAACGGCGCGTAGGTATTTGCTGCTCAAAACCTTGTCTGCGTACGGCGTGTCACCGTCGAGGCACATCGCGTATTGGATAGGATACAAAGTCAAAGAAACTGAAGAGATCCTTCAAGAGCTGGAAAAGGAAGGCATAATTGCTAAGGTAAAGATAGAAGGCTTGCGAGGTTTTCACTGGATGACGGTTGAAGACCTTGGCAAACTCGAAACAGACGCGGGTGAGGAAGATTTTGTGGCGCTTTTGACCTTGATGGACAATTTGGTAAGGGATAGGAAATGGCTGCAACGGCTTTTCAACTACACGTTTGAGGTCGAATACTTCCAAAAGAAAGGAATGAAATGGCACGTGAACATTCTCTACAACAACGAATTCTTGGGTTTTATCAATCCAAAAATTGACAGACCCAGAAAACTGTTCATAATCAAAGATGTAGTTCTGAAACGTAAACTAGAAAATGAAGAGTGGAAGAAAGTTCTTGAAAGAATAGAGGAACTTGCCAGTTTTCACAACGCTGAAGCAATAAAGGTTGGGAAAACTGAATCCACTGAAATTCAAAAGGCGCTACGGAAGCATGGATTTTCTAGAGACAAGAAAGGGGAACTACTATTTACTCTGAACTAAATTTATTGCACGCGTCATATTTTAGCTTCATACAGTAAATGTACTATTAGCTGATAGATATGCAAATGTTTGACGTTGTCACGGTCGGGCATCTCGCCATAGATTCTATTTTTCTGCCAGACATGCACGTGCCCTTTGTTGTTTTGGGCGGTTCTGCGGCTTACGTTTCTTTCGCGGCTAGGCGCTTGAGTGCAAGTGTTTCTATTGTTTCTAAGGTTGGAGATAATTTGCCGAAAGTTTACGTGCGGTGGCTGGAGCAGGAAGGCATTGATCTATCAAGATTAACCAGAATTGAAGGCGCAGAGACCACACGTTTCGAAATAAAATACAGTGCTGACTTGTCAAGTCGAAATTTGCGACTGAAAAGTAAAGCGCCGCCTATCACGGGTGATGATTTGCCAAGTTCTCTTAATGCGAAGGCTGTTCATGTTGCGCCTATTGCTGGCGAGATTTCATACGACGTTGTTGAGAAACTGAGAGCTTCTGCGGATGTGCTTGCACTTGACCCGCAAGGACTGTTGCGAAACTTCAATAATGATGGAAGCGTTTCTTATGGTTCATTGCTTGATAAGCGCTTCTTGGAGTCTGTTGACGTTTACAAGTCCTCTTTGGATGAGATTAAGGCTGCGACTGGCTTGTCAAGTCTAGATTCGGCTTTGAAGGCGGTTCATAGATGTGGCATTAAAACGGTTATCGTTACTTTGGGAATGGAAGGAGCGGTTCTTTCTCTAGAAGGGTGTGTTTATAACGTTCCAGCCTATAAATCAGATAAAGTTGTTGATCCAACAGGTGCTGGAGACGTGTTTATAGGTGGCTTCTTAGCTGAGTATGTTCGCGGTAAAGACCCGTTCTGGTGTGTGTGCGTCGGCTCTGCTGCTGCCTCTCTTGTTGTGGAGACCGTTGGTCCAAGGTTTTCTGGTGATAAAAGGGAGATTTATCACAGGGCACGATTGCTTTATGAAAAAGAAATTAAGCGATGATGTGTAATGTATTGCGTTAAGGCTAATAACAAAGTGAGGCGTTAACTTTGGGACGTGTTTCGAAGGGTGTTAAATGCAGCGTGTCAGGCTGCAGCAGAGAGGCTGTGCGTTCACTCTCAGCTGAGACGGTTAGGTCCGCTGGATTAAACGTTAGCAGCGACGAGAGGCGCACTTATCTGTGCAAGGAACATTACAAAGAGTACAAAAAGAAGACTAAAAAAGAGAAAATGGTTGAAAGATGGCGATATAAAGGCTGAAGGAGGAACCACACATACGAATACTACAGCTACACTCAAACTTCATCGAGTACAAACCTATCAAAAAGGAAATCACCGAAGCTGAGGAAGCCGAAAAGAAGGAGAGAAGACTGGAAGAGGTTGTCGTTTTATTCACAGCTGTGGAAGAGGGCGACAACGAATCAGCGGCGCGAAGAGCCATAGGTGAGGTGCAAGCCTTCCTTAAGAAGCTAAAGGCAAACAGAATTCTCATCTATCCATACGCTCACTTAAGCAGTAACCTAGCAAAGCCTGTAGAAGCACTAAGAATAGTTAAAGCCATGGAAGCCCATGCGAAAAAGAAGGGGATAGAAACATACCGCGCACCGTTCGGCTGGAACAAACAGTTCACAATCTCAATAAAGGGGCATCCGCTCGCAGAACAGTCACGCACAATACTGCCAACCGAAGCAAAAGAAGAAAAAGTTTCCAAAGCCGTGAAAGCCGAAAAGAAGCTGAAATCACTCTGGTACATACTGAAACCTGACGGGAAAATAGTGTCCGTAAAGGAATTCGATTTCAAAGGACATGAAAATCTTGAGAAGTTCGCGAGATACGAAACCTCAAAAGTTAGAGCAAGCCAACAGGTGCCTCCACACGTTCCTTTGATGAAGCGACTGGAGATAGCCGACTACGAGCCAGCCAGCGACCCTGGAAACATACGCTGGTATCCTAAAGGACGACTAATCAAATCTCTGCTTGAGCAGCACGTCACCGAGACCGTGATAAGCTACGGCGCCATGGAGGTTGAAACGCCCATCATGTACGATTTCCACCATCCAAGCCTAGCAGGCTACGTCGACCGATTTCCAGCAAGACAATACCTGTTAAAATCAGAGGATAAGGAGCTGTTTTTACGATTCGCCGCGTGTTTCGGCCAGTTCCTCATGGCGCATGACGCACAATTCTCTTATCGGCAGATGCCTCTGAAACTTTACGAACTGACGAGGTACAGTTTCAGGCGGGAGCAGAGCGGCGAAGTTGTCGGTTTAAGGCGACTGCGCGCCTTCACCATGCCGGACTGCCACGCCTTCTGCACAGACCTAAAACAAGCCAAAACAGAGCTTACAACTAGGTTTAAGCTGTGTACTCAAGTTCTAGAAGATATAGGTTTATCCAAAGACAACTACGAAGCGGCGATACGATTCACAAAGGATTTCTACAAAGAAAACAAAGACATCGTTATATCCCTAGCTGAAATTTTCAGCAAACCAGTTTTGATTGAAATATGGGAGAAGCCTTTCTTCTATTTTAGACTAAAATGGGACTTCAACTACGTGGACAATCAAGATAAAGCTTCAGCCCTCTCAACGGATCAAATAGACGTTGAAAGCGCAAAAAGATACGAGATAACCTACGTTGATGAAAGGGGAGAAAAGCACTACCCGCTGATTCTACATTGCTCACCAAGCGGCGCGATAGAAAGATGCGTTTACGCGCTGTTGGAGAAGGCTTACAAAGAACAGAAAAGCGGGAAACCACCGATGCTTCCACTCTGGCTATCGCCAACTCAAACACGCTTAATCCCCGTATCGGACAAGTACTTAGAAACTGTTGAGAAACTAGCCGACAAAATCGAAAAACACCCCATAAGAGTGGATGTTGACGACAGACCGTTAACCTTGCAGAAAAAAGTTAGAGAAGCAGAGATGGAATGGGTACCATACATAATAGTCGTCGGCCAAAAAGAAGTCGAGTCTGATGTGCTTCCTGTGAGAGACAGAGAAGCTGGAGAGATACGCAAGATTAAACTCAAAGAGTTAATACACGAAATTGAGGAAAAGATAATAGACAAACCCTTCAAGCCGCTGCCTCTGCCGAAACATCTCTCAAAGAGACCACAATTCTATGGTTAATAATGACTAAAGTGTACAATGTTTTGCAAAAAATATATGAAATCCAAGGGGATAGAGTAATTTTCTCAGCCCGGGGGGACAAGGTTTGGAAAAGGAATTGCTAGTCTATATGGACGGAAAGCACTATCCAAAATCACAAGCGAAGATTTCGGTTTACGATCATGATCTCTTGTACGGCGACGGGGTCTCCGAAGGAATACGCGCCTACAACGGCGTAGTGTTCAAGTTGAAAGAACACATCGAAAGGCTCTACCGTTCGGCACACGTGATCATGCTGGAAATCCCGCTGACAAAAGAGAAGATGGCAAGCGCTGTCCTAAAAACCCTGCGGAAAAGGGAAGAACTATAACTCCGCCAACTGCAACCGGCGCGTTGGTTGGGATAACATGAGAAGTCGTTATGAAACTCGGCAAAAAACTTGGGCACATCACAATTGAACGCAACATCACGCCAACAGATCTGTTCACAGCAGATGAGGCATTCTTCACCGGCGCAGCAGCGGAAATAGTTCCAATAGCGGAGGTTTACGAACTGGTGATAGACGAGGGTAAGCTTGGACCTGTGACAAGACGCATAATGAAGGAATTTGAAAAGCTTATCAAAGATCCGAAGGAAGGAACGCCAATTTATCAGTAGCAAAACACTGTAAACATTCTACTTTTCCATAAGAACCAAAAGAAAGTTACCGAAAGAAATTTTAAGCTTAAAATTTGTAAACGCGTTCAAGTGAATAGAATGGTATTTCCTGAAACTTTTTTTGCTGAAAGAACGTCACTGCTAAAAGCGTCGGAGATCCGGCAGCTTCTGAAGTGGGTTGCTGAGGGAGATATAATCTCCTTCGGCGGCGGTATGCCCTCACCAGCCACGTTTCCTCGACAACAGATTATAGAGATCATCACCGAAGGGATAAATGAACACGGCGACAAGCTTCTACAGTACGGCACCACCCAAGGCTTAAAGGAGCTCAGGTCAGAACTCAGGAATTTTATGGAGTGGAAAGGAATTAACGTGTCAAGCATCGACAACATTCTCATTTTAAGCGGGAGCCAACAAGGACTTGACATGTTTGGAAAAGTCTTCATCGATGAAGGAGACGTCGTGCTTATGGAGCTTCCAACCTACCTCGCTGCCATCAACGCCTTTAAGCCCTACAATCCAGAGTTTGTCGGATTGAAGATGGATGACGACGGCATTATAATAAGCGCCTTAGAACGCATCCTTAAAAAATTAGAGTCTAAGCATAAGAAAATAAAGTTTCTGTACACGGTTCCTACATGTCAGAACCCTGCTGGCGTAACCCTGTCTATGGAGCGCAGGAAACGTCTTCTCGAACTTGCGTCGGAGTACGACTTCCTGATCATTGAAGACGACCCTTATAGTCTAATCCTGTATGAGCCCATTGAGGTTGCACCTCTGAAATCCATGGACGCTGAAGGGCGAGTCGTACACTTGTCAACCTTCAGCAAGATTCTGTCCCCTGGGCTGCGCCTAGGATGGATAGTAGCTGACGACAAGCTCATCGAGAAGTTCGTGCTCGCCAAACAGGTCATGGACCTGTGCACCTCACCGCTTCTCCAATACATCGCTTATGGAGCACTAAAACGAAAGGTTATCCAAGAGAATCTTACTAAGATTCGTGCACTCTACAAGACGAAGAGAGACAAGATGCTGGAGGCTCTAGAGACCTACTTCCCAGATGGATGCAAGTGGACAAGGCCCATAGGCGGGCTTTTTATATTCGTTTGGGTTCCTGAAAGAGTGAACACCAAAGAGCTTATCAAAGACTGCAGCAAAAAATATAAGGTTGTCTACGTTCCAGGCCAGTCGTTCTTCGTGGATGGAAGCGGAACAAACACGATGAGACTGAACTTTAGCTATCCGACGATGGAAGAAATAGAGGAAGGCATCAAAAGGCTGGGGCAAGCAATCAAAGAAAGACTATAAGTAATAGACGAAGTAGCCTTTTTTAGAAATTATTTTTCAGCTTTCTTAACTATTCTTTTCCATGAAACTTTCCACTTCGTTTAACGCTTGATCAAGCGTTTCAACTGGTGGTAAGAAAACTCCTCTGACATGTCCTGCACCATAAACAGGGTCAAATCCCGAACCATGCACAAACAGCACCCCTGTCTCTCTTAACAGTTCTAAGGCAAAGTCTCTGTCGGTTTTCCATTTCACCCCCACTCCTTCTATCCTTGGGAAGACATAAAACGCTGCTTCGGGTTTCGTGCAGCTTATCCCCTCGATCTCGTTCAACCTTTTCCATGCGTAATCTCTTCTTTCTCTAAGTTTCTCAACCGTTTCCTTAACGTGGTCCTGTGGACCATTCAACGCGGCTACCCCTGCTTTTTGCACGGGTGTGTTTGTGCAAAGCCTTATCCTCGCCTCCTTTGTAATGCATTGCTTCATCTCTTCCAGCCTGTTTTCAGAGTCGCAGAAGTATATGGACCCCAGTCGCCACCCCGTCATTAAGTACACTTTTGAGAAGCCGTTAAACCCTATCACTGGGACATCCTTGGCTAGGCTGGCCGTGCTCACGAACCTTTTCTCGTAAACTATTCTATCATAAATCTCATCTGACACAAC
>DAOVFC010000005.1 GCA_030668645.1 Candidatus Bathyarchaeota archaeon | reverse complement strand
AGAAGCGAAATCCTACGATGGTTCAAGAGTCAAACAAGATTAACAACATTTCTATCCGTTTGATTTCAATCTTCTAGGAATGATTATCTATGGAATCAAGCGCGCGCGAGAAAGGCTGCTACAGAAACCTAGCTAATCAATGCTGGTTTTCTTAGCATAGCCCAGTTATAAACATCGCTACCGGGAATAGTGTCTGCTTCAACTACTTCAAATCCATAGTGGTGAAAAATAGGCACATTCCTTTCGTTTTCGGTTTCAAGATAGCAGGGCAGATGCTCCTGATCGATTCGTGCAAGCATTGGTTTCATCAAGGCACTTGCATAGCCTTTACCCTGAAATTCACGGTCAACACCAATGAGAGATAAATACCAATGGCGAAGAGGTGCGTGACGTTTGTGAACATTGAACGCATAATTGGCAAAAGACACAAATCTCGAAATAATCTCCTTTCCAACTTTAAAATAGAAGGAAAAACCCCCACTACGAATCATTCTCCATACTGTCATCTCGGCTTGCTCGGAAGAAAACCATACTGCAACCCCTTCTAGATCGGAGGATGTAGCGTAAACTTCACCGTATAGAACACCCCAACGAATCAAAAACTCAAAAATATAAGGCAACTTCTTTTTTCTTTCGAGAGCATCTGGGACAGAATAGACAAACAACGGATCATCTTGAAACGCCCGAGCAAGCGTCTCACTTGCTGGTTTAATGTGGGATTTCGTTACCCTGAGACAATCGCTTAAATGGGTTACCAAATTAATAATTTCACCACTATGAGTAATGATACCACTTATGATGTTTGTAGAGGCTTTCTCCTTAAATTTTTAACCCAAACCCAAAATGTTGACTCAAATCTATCAGACGACACGAGAACTGCTCCATACTAATCTCTAGTCACATTCTCTACTTTATTGAGCGCGCGCTAATCCCTATCCCCCGAACCCACAGGCACAGAGCCCGAGGAGCCAAACTCGACGACGCTGAATGCTACATAATCAAACCGATTCGATGGAGACAATCCTAAGGTTTTGCTCGTCTCAAGCAAACTTGCGTGAAAGTTCGAATCATTTCTGGGGGCTCACGTAACAAACAGTTTAAACTTGTCCGAAGTACGATTAAAAGAGCGTTGCGTTCGCACAAAATTCATATGTAAGCTACGCACCAATAATCTTCAAACTTAGGCGATGAAAATGGCGGAAACACTGGTTTTAGGTTACAAAAAACTTATGGAAAAAGTAAAACGAATGTTTATTCTCGGGTCAGCGGCATCCATTGTTCACTGGGATATGGAAACGAAGATGCCTCCGAAAGGAATTAGACTGCGAAGTGAGCAGCTGGCTCTGCTAAGCCGAGTCGGACACAAAATGAGCACCGACCCAGAGGTTGGAAGCTTATTAGAAAAAATCATTAAGCATCCAGGGTATGATGAGTTAAGCGAGATTCAGAAGAGAAACGTGTACCTGATAAAAAAAGAGTACGATGAACAGACCAAGCTGCCCGAGGAACTCGTGGCGGAGACCGCAAAACAACGAGCCATAACCGTTGACGTGTGGAAGAAGGCGAAAGCCGCTAAAGACTTCTCCATGTTTAAGCCTGAGCTTGAGAAAATGGTTGACTTGAGAAAGAAAGCCGCCGAGATCCTGATGAAAGTTAAGGAAACCGCAACACCCTACGATGCGCTCATCGACATTTTTGAACCGAAGACAAGCGCCGAAACAATTACCCGAATTTTCAACGAGCTGAAGGAAGGTCTAGTTTCACTGATAAAAAAGTGTCAAAGCTCTCCGAAACAACCAGACGTATCCATCCTTAAACGTCGTGTACCCGTTGATATGCAACGTAAGATCTCCAAATCACTCACCAATTTCATAGGATACGACACAGAGTCTAAGCAAGCCGGCGGCAGAATCGACGAAACCGAGCATCCGTTTACAACAGGCTATTACGATGATGTCCGAATCACAACGCACTACCACGAAGAAAACTTTACGTCATCCATCTTTTCCGTGCTGCATGAAGGCGGTCACGCCGTGTACGAACAGAACCTAAATCCAGAATGGATTTTCCAACCTGTTGGAACAGGCTGCTCCATGGGATTTCACGAGTCACAGTCACGTTTCGTGGAAAACATAATAGGGCGATCTCGCGAGTTCTGGATTTACTATCTCCCCAGATTAAAAGAGCTGACGGGCAACATCTTTTCGGACGTTGACCTAGACACTTTTATCCGTGCCATCAACCGTGTAAAACCCTCTAAGATTCGTATTGAAGCAGACGAGGTCACTTACTGTCTTCACATAATCATTCGATTCGATATTGAACGTGATCTGTTTGCTGACAAAATCACGGTGGCGGACCTTCCAGAGGTTTGGAACCAAAAGTACAAGGAGTATCTCGGCGTGGAGATTGAAAACGACTCCGAAGGAGTGATGCAGGACACGCACTGGGCTAGCGGCTTGTATGGATATTTTCCAACATACGCGTTAGGCAACATCTACAGCGGACAGATACTCGCCGTAATGGAAAAGGATCTGCCGGACTGGAGGGATCAACTAGCGAAAGGCAATTTCCAAGACATCAAACAATGGCTGGTTAAGAACATTCACAGCTACGGGGACCTGTACGCCCCCACAGACCTCATCCAAAAAATCGCAGGAGAGGAAATCAGCGTAAAACCGTACATCAACTATCTAAACGAGAAACATTCCAAGCTCTACAGATTCTAGCTATGCTCAAACCGAAACGTCATTAACACTAAAAAGCACTTAAAAGGTGTCACCCACTTTTTTCTTAAACTTCGTACACCTTTAGAACTATCTCCGCGAAAAATCCGGCGACTATAGGATATACTCTACTCCAGCCGGTTACTCATCGTAATAGTTACTTCCGCACAAAAACAAGGCTGCGCCGACAATTGTTACACATAAACACACCAAATCTTTCGATGACATGCAACCAAACCCCTGGCTGTTCCAAAGCGTTAAGACTTTGGTGCATGTACGCTTATCGGTTTATAAAACGTAAGGGTTATCAACAAATCTTTTTCAGCTTAAAGCCGATGCAGAATGTTTGAGAGAGCGTACAAGGGCGTTAGCATACGCGTTGTTAGAGAGGACATAACGCTACAAACCGTTGATGCTATCGTTAATCCGGCGAACAGCCAGATGATAATGGGCGGAGGGGTTGCGGGAGCTATAAAAAGGACTGGCGGGAAAGAAATTGAGGAAGAGGCGGTGCGACATGCACCGGTACCCGTGGGAAAAGCCGAAGCCACCAAGGCGGGAAGGCTGAACGCAAAATACATCATCCACACACCGACAATGCGCAGACCAGCCATGCGAATCACCAAAGAGAATGTTAGGCTGGCGATGAAAGCAGCGCTAGAAAATGTCGAAAAATTGAAAGCTAAAAGCGTAGCGTTCCCGGGACTCGGCACAGGTGTAGGCGGAGTCGACATTAAAGCAGCGGCAAACATCATGTTGCAGGAGCTAAAAACACATATTAGTGGCGGAACCTCGTTGCAAAGCGTTATTTTTGTTGGAATCACTGAAAAATCTGCTGAAGCGTTCAGGGACGCCCTGAAGAAGACTATTGCTGAGTAACTTTTACGGCAGTTCTTCGAATTTACTGTCGGTATTCGACCGCACAAAATCTAATTATCCGACAGATTTATATATACCTCTTACGTCAAGCACTACTGAGGAGTATTTGTAATGTCGGAAAGTAATATCAAAAAGCCGGAAACAAGAGATGAGTTCGCCAACTTGTTGAAAGAAGCTATGAAAAAAGAGGCTGATGCTAGGAGTATCTTGAGGGGTAAGCCGTCAAAACCGACAATTTCAGGCACTGCTAATATACTAAGTATACACAGAGATACACTTTATGCTTGGCTTAAAGAGTTTAATGTCGACTTCAGGGAAGCTTCTAAAACTTTACCGACATACGCCTCACACAAAACCGTCGAGTTTGCCCAAAAGCATACATATCTAATCGGGGAGGCTCTCGTGGGGCAGGGAAATGAGGTTGCGCATATAGACCTTTTGGTCGGGGATAAGGATGGTCCTGTCGGAGAAGCCTTTGCTGCTGGTTTGACTCATCTGTCAATGGGGCACACGCCTCTTTTAGCTGTGATAAGACCTAACCTTCCTCCTAAGCCGCACACTTTGCTTGTGCCTAAGGTCACCGTAAAGAATCTTGAGCAGGCAAACATAGTTTTTGGGTCGGTGCAGGCTGCGGTTGCGAAGGCGGTTGCTGACGCCGTGGAGGAGGGCATATTCCCAAGGAATAAGGTGGAAGACTGGGTTATAGTGTGCAGCGTGTTTGTGCATCCGCAGGCGAAGGACCAACGTAAGATATACCACTACAATTACGGGGCAACCAAATTAGCTTTGAAGAGAGCGTTGGCAAGATATCCGTCTTTAGAGAAAATCTTTTACGACAAGGACAGAGCGAAACATCCCGTAATGGGCTTCAGAGTGCCGCGTTTATGGAGACCGCCGTACCTACAGATTTCGCTCGACGTACCAGCTTTAGAAAGGACAAAGAAAATTGTGTCGCAGCTTCCCAGAAGCGACAGAATAATACTAGAAGTTGGTACGCCGCTGATAAAAAGGTATGGAACAAAAGTGATAAATGATTTGAGAGAGGTTGCTAAGGACATATTCTTCGTCGCGGATCTAAAAACTCTAGACGTTGGAAAAGTTGAAGTAGACTTGGCTTACGAGGAAACGGCGGACGCTGTTGTCGCCGCCGGATTGGCGCCGGTTGAAACGCTTAACGCTTTCGTACATGAAGCACAGAGACTCGGAATATACGCTGTAATAGACATGCTAAACGTGGAAGCCCCTGTTCAAAAGCTTGAAACGCTTAAGGAGTTTCCAGACGTAATTGTCCTGCACCGGGGTATAGATCAGGAAACCGGAAGAGCGCTTGGCTTAGAGCATATCCAAGAACTTCGGCGAACCTTTAAAGACAAGCGGTTCTTGATAGCGGTGGCGGGCGGGATAGTGCCGACAACAGCGAAAGAAGCGTTAGAAAATGGCGCCGACATAATCATCGTTGGGAGGTATATAACGCAGTCCAAGGATGTTGAGCGTGCCGTGCGAGATCTGCTTGCGTTAACACCTGAAATGCGGGAAGATGTGGATCTGTTCAGGGTGCATGTGGAATAGGTGATTCGCTCCGTTTTCCATAAATCCTTAATAAACAGATACTCACTTCACTAACACCTACTGGAGGACATATTGCCATGGCTAAATTCAAGATAATCGTAGCCGATCCGGAGACGGGAAAATCCAAAACAGTTGAGTTGGAAGAAACCCGTGCTGTTCCGCTAATCGGAAGGAAAATAGGCGAGACAATAGACGGATCAGTAGTGGGTTTGTCAGGTCATAAAGTGCGAATAACCGGGGGCTCTGATAAAGACGGGTTCCCAATGAGACCTGATGTTCACGGTGGTGTTCGCAGAAACATATTATTAAGCGGAGGAGTCGGCTTTAAACCAAAAACTAAAGGACAAAGAAGACGTAAAACGCTTCGTGGAAACGTAATAACGGATGAAGTTGTGCAGATAAATATGAAGATAGTAGAGAAACCGAAACGAGTCAAAAAAGCTGAGAAGCCGTCGGAGGGCGGAGGTGAAGCTGCTGAAAAGACTGCCGAAGCAGCCTGAAGTGAACATAGGTACAATAGGACATGTCGACCATGGGAAAACAACGTTAGTGGAAGCCTTAACTGGTGTTTGGGCTGCCAAGCATAGTGAAGAGTTGAAAAGAGGCATCACTATAAAGCTCGGCTACGCAGACATGCCAGTTTATAAGTGTCCGAAATGTGAACCGCCTAAAAATTACTCAACAGAACCCAAGTGTCCGAACTGTGGTTCAAAAACAGCGTTTATCCGAGCGGTCAGTTTCGTGGATGCGCCTGGCCATGAAGCGTTGATGGCGACTATGCTTTCTGGAGCAGCGATAATGGATGGGGCAATCCTGGTGATAGCAGCGGACGAGCCGTGCCCCCAACCGCAAACAAGAGAACACTTGGCAGCAGCGGAGGTCATTGGTATAAAGAAGATGGTTATTGTTCAAAACAAAATCGACATAGTTGATGAAAAACAAGCCCGACAGAATTATGAGGAAATTCGAAGCTTTGTTAAGGGAACAATCGGCGAAAGAGCACCTATAATTCCGATTTCGGCACAGCACGCAACAAACACGGATGTTCTCATTTGTGCAATAGAAGAGTTTATACCTACACCTAAAAGAGACGAAATAAAGCCTCCGCTGATGTATATTGTCCGTTCATTCGATGTCAACAAACCAGGCACTCCGATCGAAAAACTAGACGGCGGAGTAATCGGAGGAACAATACTGCAGGGCAAGTTTGCGGTAGGAGAAGCGATAGAGATCCGCCCAGGGGTCACTGTAGAAAAACAAGGAAGAAGCGTCCGCAAACCTTTATTCAGTGAAATAGTCAGCTTGCACGCGGGAGGAAGAAATATGAAAGAAGCGCATTGCGGCGGATTAGTAGGCGTAGGAACCCGGTTGGATCCCTCATTTTCGAAAGCAGATGGCTTAACGGGGAACATCGCCGGAAAATCAGGCACTCTTCCTCCAACGTTGTCTGAATTAACTTTCGAAGCGCACATCTTGGAACGTGCTGTTGGAACAAAAGAGCTTGTGAAAGTCGAGAAAATCCGCGGCGGTGAAAGTCTACTCTTACACGTAGGCACCTCAATAACTCTTGGGAAGGTAATTTCAACCCAAAAAGACACAGCTACGGCTAAGATTTCCCGTCCGGTTTGTGCACAAACTGGTTCAAGGATAGCGATAAGCAGAAAAATAGCGGGCAGATGGAGACTTATAGGGTACGGAATGATACTGTGACCTGAGAAGAGTATGTTGAGTTTGAAAGGCAAAAAGGGGACCTTAAAAATAATAGTGGATTCAAACGCCTTGTTTGTTCCGTTCCAGTTCAAGATCGACATTTTTGAAGAATTAAAAACGCTCCTAAATAGGAATTCTGAGCTGATCTTGCTTTCGCCAATCCGTGAAGAACTCGAAAAAATCGCAAACAAAGGCTCACCGAAAATGCGTAAACAAGCTTCTTCCGCTTTGAAACTGGCTGAGAAATGTACTCTTTTAAATTGTGATGAAAAATTTGCGCTTTCTCCAGATGATGCGATCGTTAAAATGGCGCGTGAATGGAACTGTCTGGTCTTTACAAACGATAAGGAACTTAGGAAAAGGCTAAGGAATATAAATGTGCCAGTTATTTATGTGAGGCAAAAGTCCAAGCTGGAAATTGATGGGAGAACATAATCTTGTTTAAACTTATGGCTTTAGAGGATACAATCCGTATCCCACCGAAAAAGTTTGGAAACCCATTGGAAGCAGTAGGGCGTGAACAGGTTAAAGCGAAATATGAGGGGGTAGTGGACGAAGAATTAGGCTATGTTATAGCTGTAACTGGCGTAAAAGTCAGTTCAACCGGGAAAATAATTCCAGGAGACGGAGCTGCCTACCACAAGGTGAATTTTTCTCTTCTAACGTTTTACCCTGAAATCCAAGAAATAGTAGAAGGAGAGGTTGTGGAGGTTGCCGATTTCGGAGCTTTTGTACGGATAGGCCCCATCGACGCCCTGCTTCATGTGTCACAGATCATGGATGACTTCATTTCTTACGATGAAAAACAAGGTGTGTTAATGGGAAAAGAAACGAAGAAGAAGCTAATGAGCCGAGATCAATTGCGCGTTCGAGTAACCGCGGTATCGCTGGGCAGAGCCGGAAGCTCCGGGAAAATAGGTGTAACCGCCAGACAACCCTTTCTAGGCAATTTACATTGGATTGATCACGAAGTGCAAAAAGTGAAAGAGGCTGCTGAGGAAAAAACCGCGGAGAAAAAGGAAACCAGCTAGAATGAGGATGAGAAAATGAGCGGAAAAGCGTGTTTAACCTGCCACCTCATATCCACAGGAAACATCTGCCCAAGATGCAAGACATCCACCTTAAGCGATGACTTCAGCGGGTTACTCATAGTACTCGATCCTGAGGGCTCAGGTATTGCGAAAGCATTGGGCATCAAAGAGAAAGGACGTTACGCATTAAAGGTTAGATAAGCTGGTCACCATGCGCCGCCTCACGCCGGAGTTACGCAAAAAACTCAAGGAACCCGTAGGAATCTTAATTCGAGGCTCATTCGCCGAAACGATGAAGAAACTTAAGAGCATGGTGAAAGAAGAAAAGCCTCCAAAGATCGTTTCTGTTGGGGATACAGTTTCGAAAAACCTAGTGAAAAACGGTGTGTTTCCTCAGCTGGCAATCGTGGATGACAGAGTCATGAGGAGGGAGATACCACCCATCACGCTTACAGCTGATGAGACCTTTTATGTTAGAAATCCCCCAGGGACGATAACAGACGAAGCCTTTGCCGAAATCCAGAGGTCGCTAAGGCAGAAGCGTCGAATTAAAATGGTTGTAGATGGAGAGGAAGACTTGCTAACGCTTGTCGCTGTTTTACACGCACCCGAAAACTCCTTTGTTGTGTATGGTCAGCCGCGTGAAGGAATAGTTGTGGTTAAGGTTACGGATGAGAAAAGGGCGGAAGTGACTGAAATTTTGAACGCAATGGAAACCGTTTCGAAAGGCTAAAGTAAAGGGAAACTTATCAAGTCAACAATGAAGAGGAAAACCATGGGAATCAAAATAGTTTCGGAGAAAGAAAACCCGCTGCTAAAACGAAAGGAAATCTGCTTCCAAATAGAACATGCGCAAACCGGAACGCCATCACGATTGGAAGTTAGAAAGGCGGTTGCTAAAATCTTAAGAACTGACATAGATTTGGTCTATGTAAAAAAGTTCGAAACGAAAACTGGGGCATTTACGGCTGTTGGGACAGCAAACGTTTACGATTCCGTCGAGCAAGCGAAGTTTGTTGAGCCAGAATACATCATCAAAAGAAACGTTTTGATGGAAAAACCCGAAGAAAAGGCAGCGGAAAAAGAAGAAAAGAAAGAAGGGAAATAATAAATTGTCTGAAACATCTCAGAGAAAGGAAAACACGGAAGAAACGGAAGGACCCCCAGAGGCAGCAGAAGCAGAAAAAGAGAAAAAACCTGAAAAAAAGAAGAAAAAAGAGAAGGGTGTTTTTGCTTTATACAAGATTGAAAACGACAAGCTTGTGAGGCTGCGTCCCGTATGTGAGCGCTGTGGACTTGGATATTTCATGGCTGACCACGGTGACAGGTATGTCTGCGGGCACTGTGGTTTCACACGGTATAAACCCGTTGGAAACAAAAAGTAAACACCTTTAAACCACGCCATGCATTTGTAACGTGATGGTCAAGATGCTTCGAGTGAGCGTTTTTATAAGCAACGTTTCCGCCGAACGCTTCTGGGATATTCAAAAACCCATTCCACCCATCAAAATAAACACAAACCTCAACCTTGTCGCAGTCGAGAAAAAGGCGGAAGGCTTGTTAGAGGTGCCTTTCGTTTTAACTATAAATTATGCCCCTTCGGTGGCGCAGATAAGTTTGAAGGGAAGAGCACACGTAACTGGAGACAAAGACGAAATCAGAAAGGTTTATGAAGAGTACAAGGGAAAGAAGCCGCCGCCACCAGTGATTGTACAGTCGATCTCCAACGTTGTTTTCGTTGAATCAGTGCTTATCTCCAGAACGTTGCACGTTCCACCGCCGATTCCGCTACCGAAAATTCCACAGGCTAAAAAGCCAAGTAAAGTACCTTCAGGACCAGATTACAGGGCTTAAAAGCGACGGCTGATGTTAGTTTTACTTTAGCGGCACATACATCGAGGACCTCGAGGATCCAATGCCAGGGGTGCCGTGCTTCACCGGTCTATTCGTTATCGAAAATTCACCCAGGTAATGTCCCATCATTTCGGGTTTTACCTCAATCGGAACAAAATCCTTACCGTTATGGACAAGAATTGTGAGACCGACCATCTCAGGCAGAATTATCATATCTCGCACATGCGTTTTAACAATTACATTGTTTCCTTTTCTGATCTCCTCTTTAGCTTCCCTCGCTTTCTCCAGCAACGTCCTTTGTTCTGGGGGGAGACCGCGGTGTAGACTTCTCCGCTGCCTAGAAGGAAGCAGATTGATAAATTCGTCCATGGACATGCTCTGCAGCTGTTCAAACGTGTATCCACGATACGTAAATTCTCTCGGCATTTCCTCTTCAACCAAGATGGCTTATTTCAGAACTATTAAACCTTCTGGAACCGATGCTACCTCGCTCTTCTCTTCCTCTTTCGCCCAGTGCCCCTAGCGGCGATCAACCCGACCTTCTGCCCCGGAGGCGCCCCACGCGATACTGTGGTAACTTTCCGTGCGCCCCTCTTGCTGCTGCCGTAGGGATGCACGGCGGCAATCATGGCTACTCCGCGGGTTCTCGGATACTTATGTCCCTTCGCTTTCATCATGTGAAACTTTGCGCCTGCCTTCAAGAAGGGTTTGTCGGTTCTGCCGGCGCCGGAAACCACGCCTACGGTTGCTCTGCAGTGATCACTGAGGTACTTCGTCTTTCCCGATGGAAGCTTGATCATTGTCCCCTGCGCCGTGTGCGCCACAACGGTTGAGTAGGCTCCTGAAGACCTCGCGATTTTACCGCCGTCTCCTGGATGAAGCTCTAGGTTGCACACCATGGTGCCTTCGGGAATCTTACCCACCGGGAGAACATTGCCCACTTCGATTGGAGCTCTTCCACCGATCTGTATCCGCTGACCGACAAAAACTCCTTCAGGAACCACGATATGACAGTTTTCTCCACTTTCGAAGCTTGCTAGGGCAAGGGGGGAGCCACGTCCGGGTTCGTGGAGAAGCTTTTCGATAACGCCGTTGGTGGCTGATTCAGAATCCCTTTTTGTTGCTTGTGGATACCGCACTGGAGCTATTCTCTTGTGGGTTGAGGCTCTGAATGTGGATCCACCTCGTCCGCGTCTTTGAACACGAATCCTTTTTCCCATTTTAATTCACTCTGGAAAGTTTTACAGTATTCCGATCTTGATTGCGATGTCCGCTGCCTTGTAATCTGGATGAAGTTTGACAAACGCTTTCTTTTCTCCTTTCGGGGTGATCAGAAGGTTAACCTTCTTCACCCTCACTTCATACAGTTCTTCAACAGCCTTTCTGACATTGCCTTTTGTGGCTTTGAGATTAACCATGAATACCAGTTTGTTTTCCGACTCAACCATCAGGCTTGCGGCTTCCGTCATTAATGGATACAGTATTACCTCATACGGGTCCATCAGGCTTTCCCTCCGCCGTAAAGTTCATTTAGCCTCTCAATTGCGCCGTTCGTCCACACAGTTAATCTTCCCGGATGAGTTCCCGGAGCGAGGATTTCGGCATTTAGGTTATTAACGGTGACAACTTCCACGCCTAGTACGTTTCTTGCGGCTTCTATTATTCCTTTGTTTTCAGCCACAACTATGAGTGGCCCCACGGCCTGTTTCATTTTTCTGCCTCTGCTTTTACCCTTCCCAGCGCGGATTTTTCTGCTTTCCTTCACGCGGTAGATGTCGGGCCATAATCCCAAGTGTATGAGGGTTTCTTCCACTTCCTTGGTTTTCTTCAATTTTTCGAGTTCGTCGGTGACCACCAACGGAGCATATGGAACGTCCTCAACGGAGTGACCACGTGAAGCTACAACTTTTTTGGATGCTGTTGCGGCTATTGCTGAGAGTAGGGCGAGACGTTTTTCCTTTTTAGGGATTCGTTTGATGATCCTTTTGTTTGACACTGGTGGGTGCGCTGTTCTTCCTCCGACCGTTCCCGGGGCGAGTGCTGCTCTCTGTCCGCCTCCTTTGATTCTCGGCATTCTTGATATGCCTAGACCTACGCCCATTGATTCCGCTGTTGTTCTTTTGCCGGCCATGGGGTTTCTGCCTTGAGGCTGGAATCTGTTTGATTGCATCGCTAGGACTGCACGTTTTATCACGTCTGGTCTCAGCGGTGTTTTGAAAACTGGCGGAAGCTTTATCTTTCCAATAGGTTTCCCCTTAAGGTCGAAGATTTTTGCTGTTGTTCTTGCCATGGTCTTTCACCGTTTTTATTTTCCTTGGGGGGATTCAAGCGATATGTAGGTGATCTGTGGTGGTTCTTCTGGGATATGTTTTGGTGGGCGTGCTGGATGGCGCAGCTTTATTGGACGTTTCTCCGGACCTAGTACGCTTCCGTCTATAATCATGTAGGCTCCGCGGATCACGCCGTATCTTATGAAACCTCCTTTAGGCGTTACTTCTTTTCCATCTGTGCCCATTTTTAGAATTTGCTTGTTGTATTCAGTTCTCTGGTGGAAGCCCATCTGCCCGGCTCTGGGGATGCTGTAGCGCACACGGGGTGGTTTCCACGGACCTAGTGTTGCTACGCCTCTTTTTGTTTTTCTCGATTTGCGTGGGAGTATTTTTACCCCCCAGCGTTTCACCGGTCCTTGCCAGCCTTTTCCTATTGTTACCGCTATCACGTCTACGCACTGGCCTTCTTTGAATATCTCCGGCGGCGTTACTGCTTTTCCCAGCAGGGTTTTGGCGTATTCGTGTTGCTGCTGGACTGTGCCTCCGCCTATCTCTATTTCCGCCACATCTGGTTTCTTCTTCGGCACGCTGGCTTGTTTCGGCTGCGTTATCGCTATCACGCGTATTTTCGCCACTTTATCCAAGTTTTTTTCGATTTTTTGAAGGTTTTCCTCCGTGTTGAAGTTCTCCGGGATCGTGAACACACGTTCAAGTTCTTCCGGCGGGTTTTTCATCCAAGCCTCTGTCAGGGTTCGGAGGCCGTTTTGGTTCTTTGTGTATGCTCTGACCGCGCACACCAACATAGGTGGAGTTTCCAGGATCGTCGCTGGGCGGACTGTTTCTTTCCCGTAGTTCGGTGTGCCTTTTCGGTTGTCTATCGCGAACACGTGAGTCATGCCGGCTTTATAGCCTACATAGCCTAGAAGCGTCGGCGTGTCCGTTTCTATCTCTGGCCAGTAGCGTGTTCTGGCCAATATACTTTTAGCGCGTCCTCTGGGTAGGTACGCGAGTGAACCGTGTTTTGGAGCGTGTTTTTTGCGACCCATCGTCTGCCCGCTTCGTGTCTTTTAGACATGAGAACATTGAGTTATAAACGTTACTGGTATTCTACTTCTCGGCAACAGGAGCTTGTTCCTTGATGCCTGCGAGTTTTCTCGCTAACGAAGTGAACTTGTCTAAGTCGATTTGTCTCCATATCACTATTTTTGCTCCTCCTGGTGAGCCTCCACCGTGTAGGCATCCCGGGACGCCGGCGCCTATCGTGAGCCACTCGATCAGCCGTGCTATTCTGGCCCTTTCTTCCGCTGGTGCCGCTGCCTTCAGGTACTTCTGCACAAGCTTTCCGTATTTTTCGTTGTAGAAATCCTTTGATGAGGGCATGCAGCCTGTTTCTCCTATGCCGCCGCATATGTCCTGCGTGATCACTTTTGCCTCGTAGGGCAGGGCGGCAACGTAAATCTTGTTTATATTTGATAACAATGGGTCGCATATCCAAACGCCTGAAGGGTGTTTCTTTCCCAAGGTAGCAGCTGCGATTCCCATTCCGAACGTTGTTTCGTTGTTGATGGCTATTTTTGTCAGTCTTTCTCTGAACGTTTTCTCTGTGAGACCATTGGCTCGCGCCGCCAGGGTCGCCGCTCCTAACATGAGGTCTCCTTGTCCGGCTACGCAGGCGCCTATGGCGGATCTGTATGCCATTATGAAGTTTAGAACGACATTCAGTGAATACCTGTGTTCTCCACACATGAACACTCTTTCCTTCGGGACTGTGACATCGTTGAAGAACAGGTACGCTTGGGTGATTCCTGTTTTCGGTGGACTGTCAAATCCTTCTTCCAGTTCTCTTCGGTCGCTTGGGTGTGTGGCTTCGACTATGGTTAAGCCCTCCGCATCTCTGGGAATCGTGAACGCGACTGCGTAGTTCTTGTCTGCTTCTTTGTAGCCCGTCCCTGGGAGGACGAAGATTTCGTTCGCCGCTGCGACTCCGGCTATCATGACTTTGGCTCCTCTCACCTTGATGCTGTCAGCGTTTTCTTCGACCACATGGAGGTACATGTCGGGGTCTTCCTGTTGGGATGGTGAGAGCGTGCGGTTTCCTTTAGGGTCTGTCATGGCGCCTGCCACTGCGATGTCTTCGGCCTGAGCCTTTGTCAGCCATTTCTTCAGCCGTTCGTGGTAGTGTGTGCCCAAGTCTTTGTCCATGTCGTGTGCGGTGGCCCACATCGCGTTGAGCGATGTCCATCCCACGCATCTTCCTCCGGTGCACGTGCCCGTGAGGTGGAACATGGTTCTTTTAAGCCTCAGGTTCGCCGTCATCTCTTCTGCACTTTCTATTAGTGACAGGTAGCGGGAGATTTTTTCTCCTGTAAGATGCGATGTCGTGGTGACGATGTTTTCATAGTCGGGGTTTTGAGCTGCTTCGTAGATTCTGGCGTGTCCTTCGACGCATCTTTTTGTGGCTGGGTGTGTTGTCACGTCGGTGATTAGTTCGCCGAACTTGTGGATGTTGGGTCTCATTTCTCTGAGGCTTTCTTTGTATTCTTCTGGGGTCTTCATTTTCATCATCTGAGTTTTACTTTAGCGTATGTTCCTAAAAAGGGTGAAGGGTCTGTCTTTCGACTTTGATGTATGAAAAAGAATTGGTGACAGCGTGCGAGTACGGGTTCGAGGATTTTTGGGCGCTAGAACGATTAACTCTTATATATTAATAAACGAATATTTTGATAGCTAAGAAGAGGTTTGTTGTATGGAGAAGATGGTTGCTTTTTGTGGATTGATTTGCACGGATTGCAAGGCTTTCATAGCGACGCAGGAAAATGATGATGCAAAAAGGAGAGATGTTGCAGAGGCTTGGTCGAAAATGTTTGGCAGAGAAATGAAGCCTGAAGAAATAAACTGTGATGGTTGTTTTACTAGAGATGGGCGACACATTGATTACTGCAATGTCTGTGAGATAAGAAAATGCGGAATGGAAAAAGGCGTTAAAAACTGTGCTTACTGCGTTGACTATAGCTGCGAAAAACTTGCCAAATTCTTAGAGCAAGCCCCTGAAGCAAAAAAGACACTTGAAGAAATACGACAACACTCACACAAATAGGCACATAACAGAGGGAAAAGGAGTTTTAAGGACTGTTTTTTCTTAATTTCACAATTTTGGAGAATTTTCTGTCCTATATTGACCACTCCCTATCGTTTTTCTGCAGAGGATGTCTCACTCTCAAAAATAACGAACATTAATATTTTGATAATGCACTCATTTTCATTGAGCTACGATGATTCTTCCCTACGGATTCCTTCTCTTTGGAGTAGTTTTCTTTGGTGTTGTGGCGGTGGTAAACTTTGTTAGGGCTTATCGGAAGAGGATTTACTATTTGAGTGGTGTAATAAGCTCTGTTATGGTTGTTGTATTGATCCTAGTAATTTTTGAACAAATTCTTCTTATGTTCTTTCTCTTCCTTATCGCAGGTATAGTGAGTCTTGTGACGTTGCCGAAGATGAGAAGAGTTGTTGACCGGGAACTGGAAGAGGTGGATGCTTCAAGCCCGTTGAGAACAATAGATTTCTTGACATATAGTGGATGGTTAAAACTTGTATCGAAATGGGGTTCAGGAAGGGTCATGTGTCTCTACTTCCTCATGTCTGTGGCGATTATCGGAGGAAGTCTCTTCGCTTTGAGCATATCTTGGAGGTTCATGGAAGTAGGTGTTATTCTGGTTTACACGATTGTCTTTTCAACCGTCCCCACAATGCTGTTCTACC
>DAOVFC010000051.1 GCA_030668645.1 Candidatus Bathyarchaeota archaeon | reverse complement strand
AGTCGCATCCCTTGTCAAAGAGGGTGAAACAGTTGTAGACCTGTTCGCTGGTGTAGGCCCCTTTTCCATACTAATCGCAAAAACCCACGGAAACGTGAAGGTTTACGCTGTGGACATGAACCCCCACGCAGTTGAATTCTTAAAGAAAAACATCAGACTTAACAGAGTTTATGGAAAAGTTTACCCGCTTTCG
The DNA here is from genome assembly GCA_030668645.1 of Candidatus Bathyarchaeota archaeon. Taxonomy (GTDB): domain Archaea; phylum Thermoproteota; class Bathyarchaeia; order Bathyarchaeales; family Bathycorpusculaceae; genus DAOVFC01. Next base: position 4,661 of record DAOVFC010000051.1, on the reverse strand, counting down.
GGCGATGCGAAACAAATCGTTAAGCAGAGTCTTTCTGATGTCGCAGACCGCGTGATCATGAACCTACCTGAAAGAGCCATTGCATTTGTGGATGCTGCTTGCAAGGCGATTAAGCCGACAGGAGGCATCATACATTTCTACAGTTTCGCAGACGCCTCAAACACCTTAGAAGATATCAAACTTCGTCTTATAGAGGCCGTAGAAAAATCCGGAAGGAAAGTGGAAAAACTTTTGTCTTCGCGTTTTGTGCGCGCCACCGCGCCTCATGAGTGGCAGATCGTTTTAGACGCGCAGATCCGTTAAACCTCAACCGTAAGCGTTATCTTCACTCTTTGCTTGGGGTTCCGCAGTTTTTCTACAAGTTCTCTTGACAAAGCGCATGCAGCTTTGTCCGCTTGAATCACCAACGTTCGGTTGCAAATGTAACTGCTTTTTCTGACAACGATGTCTGTTGGATGCGTTAGAATTAGCCGCTGGCTTCCAAAAGCGTTCACCGTCTCAGCCTCCTCCTTGGTTTCGATAAGTATTATTACTCTGGCGTTTTTTTTGCGCAAATTTTTCTTAAACTTGGGGCTTAAATCAGCCATGGATTTGTCCGCCGACACCGCAACGACACAGTCACCTTTCTCGGATAACCGAGCGTCTTTGGTGATCTCAAACGTAGACCTGTGTGTAGCTTGAATGTTTTCATGCCCATATGCAAAAATAGTCTCGGTTATTATCACTGCCTAACCCTCTATTCAAGAAGTTGTTTTAGTATTGTTGCGTCGGGCCCACATTCCAAAGTAATCTCCCAAGACTATTCAAGAACTTCTATCGAGTCAACTTTTCCGTCGCCGTCCAGGTCGAATCCTTGAATAACCGTTGCAAAAGTGTCTCCGCCACTATAGTTTTTCAGGGTTTTCTTCCAAAATTTCGTCAACGCCAAAACGCATGCTTTCGTACCCACCGCTTTGTTTCCGGCTAAAACCATAACCTGCTTAGTATCGTCCCACGGATTCACGATTTTGGCTATCAAACCAATGGAGTCCGCTGTATAAACAGTCGAAGTTGTTTCAGACATCAGTCCGCCGAAAAGAAAGCCTTGCTCTGAAGGCTGCATGCTGAACCTTATCGGCAAGTACTCATTCGCTTCCTGCGTCAGCAGATTCGTTCCAGGTCCACCCACTAGTATGAGATTGTTCTTCTCTTCTTTCTCGGCTTTCACGTCTACGTCGAGTTTTATCGCGAATTCATCCGGTATCCTCGCAAATTGTCCCAAGAAAAATGTCAAATAAGAGGCGTAATGTCCGTCTCTTGCGCTCGTTTTAAACGGACCGTGGGGAGTTGGACTGCCCACAACTATTTTTCCTTCGAATGCACCGTCTTCTCTGAGGAACTCCTTGAAGAATTCTTGAATTCCTTCATCCATGCTCAGAAACGAACGCTTTTGTATTGTTCTGTATCCCTGCGGAAGCTCTATTCCGAACGCTGATGAAACCGCTTTGTAGTATTTCGCTACGGCGCCCTTCCTTTCCTCTTCCCTAACAACCTTTATCGCCCCCGCTTTCGCCAGCTTTCTTACGTGATAGTAAACCCTTTGTTCGTGTACGCCCAGTTCTTTCGATATTTCCATGGGGTACATCTCTTTTTCAGACAGCATCACCAAAATCTTCCAGCTGAGCCTGTTCAAAATCATCTTCAGTTTCTGCGGGTCTTCGGCGATTACTATTTCCTTGACCCTGTGCGTTTTGCCTTTCTCATACAACAGCAGTTTTTTATCCATAGCCTTTCGTAAGCATAAAGAAGCATCCATTATTAAAATTTTATTAACGGTTTTGAATAAGAGAAACGTGCGTTTGGTGATTTGAACATATTGTGTGCCAAATCCGTTAAAAAAAAGTCTTTAGGTCTTCAACTTTTTTACTAAAAAAGCTTATACAGACTTTGATGCTTGAGTAAGGCTTGCAGAAAAGTCATTCGAATGAAAACTTATCAAACGGAGCTAATGAAATGTGCGGAATATTTGGGTGTGTTCTAAAATACGGTAACGCTGCACCTGTGATACATGCTGCCCTGAAAAGGCTTGAGTATCGTGGCTACGACTCCGTTGGAGAAGCAACCTTACACGAAGGCAGACTTTACATGAAAAAGGATCAAGGAAAAATCGATGAGGTTCATAAGATCCATGACTTGGACGATTTGCCTGGAAGCATAGGCGTTGGACATACAAGATGGGCTACGCATGGCGCACCGTTACAGATTAACGCTCATCCGCACACCGACTGCAACGGACAAATCGCCGTTGTCCACAACGGAATAATAGAAAACTTTTCCGAACTGAAGCGTGAACTGGAAGAACGCGGTCACGTTTTCAAGTCAAAAACTGACACGGAAGTTATAGTACATCTTATCGAAGATAAAATCAAAGCTAATCCTTCTGTAAGCCTCGCCGATGCCGTGCTTGAAACCTTAAAGAGGATTGACGGTTCTTATGCGATTGCTGTGATTTCAACAAGAGAACCTAACAAGATAATATGTGCAAGAAACGAGAGCCCGCTTGTTCTCGGAATAAACGAAAATGCGGTTTATTGTGCCTCCGACATCCCGGCTTTTCTACCGTTAACCAACAGAGCTGTCATAATCGAAGACGGGGAGCTGGTCACGCTCTCATCAGACGGCTTTGAAATCAGGAAAATCGTCGACTCAACCCTCGTCACGCGAGCGACGAAACTGATCGATTGGATGCCTGAGATGGCTGTTAAGCGTGGCTATCCGCATTTCATGCTGAAGGAAATCCATGAAGAACCATCTTGCTTGAGAAACACGCTTAGAATGCAGGAGCACTATCTTGAGTTGATGTCATCCTTTCTTGACCGTGCACGTGAGGTTTTTCTCGTAGCCTGTGGAACATCTTATCATGCTTGTTTAGCCGCGTCTTACATGTTTTCTAAGCTTGCTTTTCTTGCGACATACCCAGTTGTTGCATCGGAGTTTGTAGAACAGCACGGCAAGTCAGTCAACATCGACAGCACAATCCTCGCCGTGAGTCAATCCGGCGAGACAGCGGACACCTTAGCCGCTGTTGAGTGCGCCCGTCGAAGAGCAGCCACCGTTCTCGGATTAACCAATGTTATGGGCTCCACCTTGACGCGTGTTTCACGAGTTTATATCTGTCAGCAGTCGGGTCCAGAGATAGGTGTGGCTGCGACAAAGACGTTCACTTCACAGCTTTCGGTTTTATCTCAGTTGGCTCTGAGGCTTGCGAAGAAGAGGGGTAAGATATCGCAGGACGAAATGGACTTTCTGGAAGAGAGGCTGGAAAAACTGCCAGAAACCGTTGAAGTGATAATCCAGAAGCAAGAGGGGAAGATTAAGCAGATTGCCAAAAAGTACAAGGATGCGAAAACCTTCTTTTTCTTGGGCCGAGGAATAAGCACAGCCACCGCTCTGGAAGGAAGACTTAAACTCATGGAAATAGCGTATGTTCCAGCAATCGCCTTTCCGGCTGGAGAGAGCAAGCACGGTCCGATAAGCCTCGTAGAACCCGGCTTTCCAGTTGTGTTCATCTGTCCAAAGGATGAAACTCGCAAGACTCTGGTGGGTAACATCATGGAGATGAAGGCTAGGGGCGCCTCCATAATAGCGGTGGTTGAGGAGGGAGACGAGGAGATTGAGAAGCTGGCTGAGGACTACGTTGAGGTGCCTAAGGGCATCCCAGAGGTTTTGTCGCCTATAGCATTTGTCACTCCGTTACAGCTTCTGGCGTATTACATGGCTGTTGAAAAGGGATATACCCCAGATACCCCTAGAAACTTGGCGAAATCCGTCACCGTGAAGTAGCTGCATCTCCTACTTCCCAGCTTCCCTTCTGGATACGGATACGTTAAAAGCCTAATTCGCAGATTATTCATGTGGTGCCTTACTTGGAAAAACAAGCGTGGGAGAGACTCGTTGAAAAACTCATAAGGGAGGGTATTCTTCACTCGCCAAAGGTCACAAGAGCCATACGTTCGGTGCCTCGGGCAAATTTCATCCCCGAGAACATGCGGTCTTACAGCGCCGCCGACACACCGCTTCCGATAGGTTACGGGCAGACGATTTCCGCGCCACATAGCTCGGCTCAGACGCCAAGCTAGGCGAAACATGGTTTCAATAATGAATGAAGCCCTGCGGTTGGAAGCGGGTCACAAGGTGCTGGAGATCGGAGCCGGATCCGGATGGCACGCGGCTACCATGGCGGAGATAGTTGCCCCCAGCGACACGCCTAGAAGCGAATGGGGGCACGTGTACACCGTGGAGATCATCCGAGGGCTCGCCGAGTTCGCGAGGAGAAACATCATGAAGGCTGGATACGGAGACCGTGTAACAATAATGTGCGACGACGGGTCTCTGGGTTATCCTGAAAAAGCTCCATACGATAGGATTCTTGTGACCGCTGCTGCACCGGATGTTCCTAAGCCATTAACTGAACAGCTAAAACCGGGCGGAACCATTCTGATTCCCGTTGGAAGCGCATACCTATTCCAGAGTCTCATGAGAATCACGAAAATGTTTGATGGAGAGATTAAGGAGGAAAACCTCGGCGGAGTCGCCTTCGGTCCCTTAACTGGACGGTATGGGCAAAGGGTCTAGTGCATAGTTCTGGATCAAACATGTAAAGTTGAAGATGAAAACTTATG
>DAOVFC010000052.1 GCA_030668645.1 Candidatus Bathyarchaeota archaeon | reverse complement strand
TGAAAAGCGTTAAGAAAGGGGCATCCTTTACTAAAAAGGTTGAAATTGAAGTCTCTAAGCCGGATGACGTTCTAGATGCCGCAGAGGCGAGGGCAGACATCATCATGCTGGATAATTTCTCCCCGAAACAAATAGTAAAGGTAGTTGATTTACTAAAGAAATCACGGTTCTTTGGAAAAGTTTTGCTCGAAGCCAGCGGCGGAATCACAGCGGAAAGCATCCTGAAGTTTGCATCCACGGGTGTTGACATAATAAGCCTTGGTGAGATAACTGACAGCGTGAAAGCGTTGGATGTAAGCTTGGAAGTTGTAAAGGTTAAGAGAAATAGGCGTCGTTAACTCAAAGTAAAAGCTATCTAAGTAATGAGATTATAGCGATTTCTATAACTGCGGCTAACAACAGCATTACGGCGCAAATTGAAATGAATATGCACGTTGTCACAATCTCGCTTCTGAATCGACGCTGTATTATGCGCCAGGTTAGCCAAACACTTTCAGCAAGCGCAACAGAATAAGCAATAAACTCTAACCACGCAAATGGAAAAATAAACAGGAAAAGGAAAACCAAGAGAGGATTCACACCCTCAGTAATGCTGCCCGCAGCTATTACTACACCAGTACTATACAACACATAACATTCGAAGACAGGTCCTGCTATAGGTACAAAAGCTGCTAAGCATATCATAAGATTGTTTCCAAAAATAAATGACACCTGCTGCATTACTGGCATGCTATCAATAGTTTTTCGTGTGTTGTCAAGTTCGTTGCCTATGGTATTTGCTTCTTCAGAGCTAAGCGGAGTTAGTACACCTGCGATGGTTATGATTATAGAGAGAAAAAGAAATCCGACGATTGTCAACACTCTTTTAACCCTACTCGGAGAATTTTTCCAAAAAGTAAGCACCATTACAGGTTTTCCCACCTTATCATTCTGATGTTTTAGGATTTATTTTGAGTGCTCTGAAGCCTCTCGCACACGGGTTTAATGTCTCTGTGATATTAACTTTTTTCAGAATTCCTTTAGCGTCCTCCGCGTAACCTCTTACATCATGCTCTGCCGCTATAAGAGAATGGAGATACACACTGTTTTGCGCCAACCGGTGCTGACATCTGGAAGGTAAACCCAATAAAACGGTTCTGCCTTCTTTAACGGTTTTCTCCGAAGCGTACAAAATTGCGTATGCTCCAGCGGTCAGTTCCGCAACACGCACGGGAACGCTTTCCTTACCCACGGCCAAAACCTCAATCCTATAAGTGCGTGTGATTTCGGCAGAGATTTTCCTAAGTTTGGGCAGAATCTTTAAAAGATGCCTTCGTGCTCTGCTGGAAACTCTCATGTTGGAAAACTGAATCGGTGACAGTTTTTCAAGCGAGACGCCGCGCAGAGACATGTCAAGATGCACGACATCCGCCTTCGCTTTAGTTAACAAGTCTTTACAAAGTTCCGCTTCGTGAATGACAAGGTCGTGGCCGTTCTTCGCATCTGCAAAAATCGGTTCAGCCAAGCATGTGCTAGGCTCTCTATATGGAGGGTTAACCAGCACAGCTGCAACCGCAACGATTGACAGCGGTTCAAATTTCCCATCTAACAATGCGGCGGCAGAATCCGCTGCAACAATTTTCAAACACTTCACCTTGCTCTTTTGTAAAGCGTTTAATAGCTTTTTATCTTTGCTGCTTCGTGTTTAAAGGTGTTTTAGGTGCATCCCTAAAATGAAGATTTCTGAGCTTCTGGCTCGGCTTGCCTTGGGCTTTATTATCTTTACAACATCAAAGCGCCGTTTCATCTTAGCGATGAAATCGTTGAGCATGTCGCCCTGAAAAACCTTTACGAAAAAGTTTCCGTCCGCTTTGAGCACTTCAGTGGCTATTTCTAGCGCTTTATGCGCCAAGTCTATTTGACGAGCATGGTCCAGCTCCCACACTCCAGAGATGTTAGGCGAAACGTCTGAAACCACAACGTCCGCCTTCCTCGGAATTAACTCTATTATTTGTCGCAGCGTGTCCTGCTCTCTTATATCACCTATTATCGTTTGAACATTACGCACAGAAAAGGGTTCAATGGGCTTTATGTCAACTCCTAAAGCGAAACCTTCGCTTCCAACGATTTCCTTGGCAGCCTGAATCCATCCGCCCGGCGCTGCACCTAAGTCTACAACAACGTCACCATGTTTTATGAAACGATACTTTTTAACAGCTTGAAACAGTTTGTACACTGCCCTCGAACGATATTTCTCCTCTTTCGCCTTCTTATAGTAGTAATCTCTTTTTCGTTCCCGCACCCATGCTTTAGGCAAAACTGCGATCCCTCTTTTTGCTGTGCTACAAGAAGCAAAGACGCCCTTATTGAAAAGGGTTTTTAGTTGTCCTTCTCAGAATGCATGTCTTTTCATTTTTATTTCTGAGAACTTGTACGTACTATAGTGATTACCGTTAAATTTTTCTTTTGCGCCTCAAAAGGAACCTGATTACGCCGCAAAAACCTGAGAAACAGAGATTGTTCTTGCATCCATGCTTTAAGCGACGTTAGCTGTCACCCAAGGCACCATTTTCCTCTTCAGCTATTCGTAAAAGCCATTTCGTAAGTTTTTCGCAGTTTTGTGGAGAAATTGTCGCCCATGAACTGCATCTAGCGTTGTCTGCACACATTAAGCACGGGCAGTCTGCTATCAAATCTATGGATGCTGGAAATCTTTTAGGGTAAAGCCTATAAGTCCACCTGCCACTGCAGAGCTCCTTTTCCCTTCGGATTAGTCCCTTGCCTTCCAGTTTTATGGCTACTCTTGAGCCTTCTCTGCTGCTTGCCCCGAGTTTACGCCACAGCTCTGATTGGAGCACTCCATCATACCCGTTATTCACTATGAACTGTAGGGCTTTCTGTTCCAAGTCGCTGCGTTTAGGCATTCTTCGATTTCTCACCTTCTATATTAATATATACGCCAGTTTAAGATAAAAATGTGTGTGTTAAATATTAAGAGAAAAATCTGAAGGATTAGGAAATGAAAGGAAAAAAGGGCGATGGCGGACGCTACTGTTTAGGAATCGAATCAACCGCAGACGACTTCGGCGTCGGGATGTCAACGTTCAATGGAGAGGTCTTAGTCAATGTCATAAGCACATACGCTGCGGAAGAAGGCGGAATCCATCCGCGAGAAGCGGCAAGACACCACGCAGAAACAGCAAGCAAAACCCTGAAGGAAGCGTTCACAAAGGCGGAAATAAAACCGGGGGACTTAGCACTAATAGCGTTCTCTCAAGGTCCAGGTATGGGTCCATGTCTCCGTACGGGTGCAACGGTAGCTAGGGCTTTAGCCTCCTATCTAAACGTCCCACTTGTTGGCGTTAATCATCTTGTGGCGCACATCGAAATTGGCAAGCTTACAACTGGCGCGGAAGACCCTGTCACATTGTTTGTTTCGGGTGGAAGCACAATCGTTTCGGCTTTTGATGCGGGGCGATACCGAATTTTTGGGGAGACGCTGGACATTGCTGTTGGAAACTGTATCGACGTGTTTGCCAGGGAAGCTGGCTTACGTTCAAGGGAAGGACTGCCCGCCGCTGCTACCGTTGAAAAGTTAGCAGGTCAGGGTGGCAAACTGTTTTCTCTTCCGTACACCGTGAAAGGAATGGACCTGTCCTTCAGCGGTCTTCTTACAGCGACCGTTCGACTGCTTCACGAGCGGAAATGTCGTCTCGAAGATTTATGTCACAGTTTTCAAGAGACGGCGTTTTCCATGCTCACTGAAGTTACCGAGAGAGCTCTGGCTCACACAGAGAAAAAAGAAGTTTTGTTAACAGGCGGGGTTGCAGCAAACAAGCGGCTGCAGTCGATGATTAAGGCTATAGCAGAGGAGCACTATGCCAAATTTTGCGTCGTTCCAAAAGAGTTTGCACTGGACAACGGAGCGATGATAGCGTGGACGGGTGTGCTTGCTTATACGCACGGCACGGTCACGCCGATCGAGAGAAGCTTTGTGAAGCTGAGGTGGCGTCTTGACGAGGTTGAGATTCCTTGGGTGAAATGAAACCGCTTCTGATTAAGAAGGGTGCGGAAGCCAGTCTCTACCTTGCGGAGTGGCACGACAAAAAGGTGATTATGAAAAGGCGGCTGCCCAAGAAGTATCGGATATCACAGTTAGACGAGCGTATACGAAGTTATCGAACGATCCATGAGCCGCAGCTGATGCACGAAGCGAGGAAAGCCGGAGTTCCAACACCGATCATCTTTCTGGTCGACGTTAAACAAGCCACGATTATAATGGAGTTCATTGAAGGAAAGCTGGTGAAACACCTGTTAGACAAGGTCTCCGAAAGTAAAAGATTGAGCTTGTGCGTTGAAATAGGCGAATCAATCGGCAGACTTCACAGCAGCGGGATAATCCACGGTGATCTGACAACATCCAACATGATTCAAACTTCGGAGGGAAAGATTTTCCTTGTCGATTTCGGACTCGGCGAGAAGTCGAAGGAGCTGGAGGCGAGAGGAGTCGACTTGCACCTTATGAAGAGGGCCCTCCAAAGCACGCACTTTCGATTCGCTGAAGGGTGCTTCAACGCCGTGGTCAAGGGCTACTCCAAAATCTTAGATGGGGAAACGGTGAAAAACGTTTTAGCTAAAATTGAAGAAATAGGGAGGAGAGGACGCTACGTGTCTGAAAGGAAGAGGCGGTAGAAATGATCAAAGCTGTTTGGTGCGTCACTTTCTGCGTTTCAGATTTGAAAAAAGCTGTGGAGTTCT